>NZ_JBIEIS010000033.1:0-100431 GCF_043496855.1 Nonomuraea sp. JJY05 | reverse complement strand
CGCCGAGCGCGTGAAACTCGTCGGGCTCAGCCTCGGCGGCTACTACGTCGCGGAAAGCGCCGCCCGCGAACCTCGCGTCGCGGCGGCCGCCACCGTCAGCGGCCCCTTCCGGCTGCGATGGGACGGCCTCCCGCCCCCCGTACGGGATCTGCTCGTCCAGCGCGCCGGCGGCGAGGAAGCGGCCCGCCGCTTCGCCGGCCTGGTGGACCTGTCGGCCCTCGCCCCGCGGATCGCCTGCCCGCTGCTGGTGGTGGACGGCGGCCAGGACGTCATCCCCGGCGTGACCGACGGCGAGCCGCTGACCCGCCTGGCACGGCAGGGGCAGTACCTGCGTATCCCACACGGCGATCACCTGCTCGGCAACGCCCGCCCCGACTGGCTGGCGGCGGTCGCCGACTGGATCTCCGCCACGTGATCAGCGGCAGGGCCGCCGAGCAGCGCTATGACGCTCCCGGGGATGGCGTGTGGGGCTCGGGCCGGGGGTGTGCCCGCTGCTGCGGCGCCGTCCAGCTGGTGAGGAGCTGGAGGGCCTGGGCGGTCGGGGAGCCCGGTTCGACGTTGTAGACGCACAGGGTCTGGTCGGCGTCGCCGGGCGCCTGGAAGGACTCGTAGGCGAAGTGGAGCTCGCCGACGAGGGGGTGGTGGTAGGTCTTGGCGCCGTGGGTGCGGCGCAGCACGCGGTGGTCGTTCCACCAGGTGGAGAACTCGGGTGACTTCAAGGTCAGCTCGCCGACGAGCTCGGCGAGCTGGCGGTCGTCGGGGTGGCGGCCGGCCTCCAGACGGAGGACGGCGACGGTCTCGGCGGCGATCCGCTCCCAGTCTCCGACGCGTTCGCGGGCCTGCGGGTCCAGCAGGTAGTAGCGGGCCAGGTTGCGGCGGGGCGCGGGCAGGGCGTCGAAGTCGGTCAGCACCTCGCGGGCCAGGCGGTTGGAGGCCAGGACGTCGGCGCGGCGGCCGAGGACGAAGGCGGGCACGTGGTCGAGGGTGTGCAGCATCAGGTGCAGACCGGGCCTGACCCGCTGCGGGCTGACCGGGGCCCGGCGCGCGACGGCGGGGCGGATCAGCAGGTTGGTGAGGTGCTCGCGTTCGGAGGGGTTGAGCTGCAGGGCCCGGGCGAGGGCCTCGACGACCTCGGGCGACGGGGAGCCGCCGCGCCCCTGCTCGAGCCGCGTGTAGTACTCGGTGCTGACCCCGGCCAGACGGGCCACCTCGTCGCGGCGCAGCCCGGGCACCCGGCGGGTGCGCCCGTCGGCGGGCAGCCCGGCCCCCTCAGGGGTGATCCCGGCGCGCCGCGAGCGCAGGAAGTCGGCGATGTCGCTGCTTCGGTCCATGTCTCCAGTGTGGCCAAGCCTGGCACGACCGGCCGTCGCCAGGGTGGCCCTGACAGTACCAGTTACGCGGAGACCAGCCTGGTGAGGGTCCGTTTTGGCGGCCTACGAGGCCCTGGCGGGTGATGTCCTGATGGAGGAGCTCGCGGCGATGCGCGCCGCGGCCACCTGTCATCTCACCCACCTTTGGAAGGTACGCACCATGACCACGCAGATTTCTGCCCGTCCCCTCACCGGCCGCGTCGCGGTCGTCACCGGCGCCTCCAGCGGCATCGGCGAGGCGGCGGCCGAGCACCTGTCCGAGCTGGGCGCCCGCGTCGTCGTCCTGGCGCGGCGCGCTGAGCGGTTGGACGACCTGGTCGCCCGGATCGAGAAGAACGGAGGCCACGCGCTGGCCCTGGCCGTCGACGTCACCGACGCGGCGGCGGTGCAGGCGGCCGCCGACCGGGTGGCGGCCGAGCTGGGCGGCGCCGACCTGCTGTTCAACAACGCGGGCGTGATGCTCCCCGCCCCGATCGAGGAGCTGGCCACCGCGCAGTGGCAGCGCCAGATCGACCTCAACATCACCGGTCTGATGAACGCCATCGCCGCGTTCACTCCCCAGCTGGTGAAGGCCGCCGCCGAGCGCGGAGTGGCCGATCTGATCAACACCTCGTCGATCGCGGCCCAGAACATCTTCCCGAACTTCGCCGTCTACTCCGGGACCAAGGCATACGTCACCCATCTCTCCCGCCACCTGCGGGTCGAGCTGGGCGCGAAGAAAGTACGGGTCTCGGCGATCGAGCCGGGCATCGTCGAGACCGAGCTGCAGAGCCACGTCACCGACGAGGGGGCCCGGGCGTGGCTGGAGGGCGCCAAGGGGACGATGGAGTGGCTCACGCCGCAGGACGTCGCCCAGACCGTCGGGTTCCTCGCGAGCCTCCCGCCGCGGGTGAACCTTCAGCAGGTCACCATCATGCCCACCGGCCAGCCCAGCTGACCGGCCGCTCCTCAGCGGTCGTGAGCCGCGTTCGACCGCTGAACGGGCCGGCGGTCGAGCGGGGACCTCTCGGTGATCTGCTCGCGGGGCAGCTGGTAGAGGGTCTGCAGGGCGCGGAGGAAGCCGTGACGGTCGGCCGCGGGCAGGCGGGCCAGCACGCGCTCCTCGTTGGCCTGGATCTCGGCCCGCACCGACCTGCGCACCTCGCGGCCCTCGGCGGTGATCGTGAGGATCCTCGCGCGGCGGTCGTGCGGGTCGGGGTCGCGGGTGATCAGCCCGGCCGCCTGCAGCTTGTCGAGGGTGCCGATGATGCGGGTCTTGTCGGCGCCGATCGCCTCGGCCAGAGCGGCCTGGGTACGTACGGAGCCGTCGTCCAGGGCGCCGAGCACGGTGTAGCCCCACATGGAGACCCCGTGCGCCGCCAGCACCGGCAGCTCCGCCGCGATGAGCGACTGCAGGAGAGGATGCAGCATCTCGGCGAGATCGCGGCGGGCCGTCACAGGTCCACGATATTCGGTTGACAGATAATAAGCACATGCACATCATATGCGAATGCATATGAAAGAGCATATTGTGGCACTCGACGCGCAGGCCGTTCGCGCCAGCGTCGAGCTGGCGGATCGGGTGCGGTCCGCGGACCTGTCCCGCCCGACGCCCTGTCTCGGATGGACCGTGTACGGCCTGCTCGCGCACATGGCCACGCAGCACTACGGCTTCGCCGCGGCGTCCAGGGGGGACGGCGATCTCGCCCGGTGGAAGCCGCGTTCCCTCGGCGACGATCCCGTGGCGAGCTACCGCGCCTCCGCCGAGCACGTCATGGCGGCCTTCGCCGCCGACGGCGTGCTGGAGCGCATGTTCCCGCTGCCCGAGTTCGCGAGCGGGAGTCCCTTCCCCGGGGCGCAGGCGATCAGCTTCCACTTCATCGACTACGTGGTGCATTCCTGGGATCTCGCCAAGGCGCTGGATGCCGAAATCGACTTCCCGCCGGACCTGCTGGACGTCGCCCTCGCCGTTGCGCGAGCCGTACCCGGCGGGGAGGCACGTCTCGCGCCCGGGGCGGCCTTCGCGCCGGCGCTCCCGTGGTCAGGCGGGTCGCCTCTGGATGAGATCGTGGCAATCCTGGGCCGCTCGCCGAGCTGGCCCAGCTGAAATCTTCGGAATGGAGTACGGAATGAGCAGCAGCGTCAGATTGATCCGCAACCACCAGCTCGCGCAGCAGGTGGACTACGCCTATGCCGCGGTCACCGACGCGCCGGTGCGCTCCATCTGGGTGGCCGGCGCGTGTCCCCTTGATCTCAACGGTGAGATCGTCGCGGTCGGCGACTACGCCGGCCAGGCGCACCAGGTGATGCGCAACCTCGTGACCGCGCTGGAAGGGGCGGGCGCGTCGCTGACCGATGTCGTCAAGACCACCGTCTACGTGGCCTCCTCCCAGCAGAGCGATCTGGGCGCGACGTGGGAGGTGTACCGGGAGTACATGGGCGAGCACGACGTGCCCAGCACCTTGCTCGGCGTGACCGTGCTCGGCTACACGGACCAGCTCGTCGAGGTCGAAGCCGTCGCCGTGCTCCCGTCAGCGAACGACTGAGCCGGCCGGAGCTCCCGCGCTGATCGTGACGTCGCCTCCTTGCAGGAAGATCGGCCGGGTGCTCCTGAGCCGAGCTTGTGGGCTCGGGGAGCGGGCGCACTTCCGATCAGCCCTGCGCCTGCAAGGCCACGGCTCGTCCTCTCGCGAAGCAGCGGGGAGGTTGCTCAATTTCCGGTTTCGCACCGTCTATACCCTTGCCGACGTGGGATTCCAGAGAGGGTTGGCCTTACTGGTCGCCGGCACGTTCTTCATGGAGATACTCGACGGCACGGTGATCACCCCCGCCGCGCCGCATATCGCCGCGGAGCTCGGGATCGCGCCGATCGACGTCAACATCGCGATCACCGCGTACGTGCTCACCATCGGGGTGCTGATCCCGATCAGCGGCTGGCTGGCCGACCGGTTCGGCCCGCGCCGGGTGTTCACGACGGCGATCGTGCTGTTCGTGGTGGCCTCGCTCGGCTGCGCGCTGGCCCCGACGCTGCCCGCGCTCACCGTCGCGCGGGTGGTGCAGGGTGCGGGCGGGGCGCTGATGGTGCCGGTCGGGCGGCTGGTGGTGCTGCGGACGACGGCGAAGGCCGATCTGGTCCGGGCGATCGCGTACCTGACCTGGCCGGGCCTGCTCGCGCCGGTGCTGGCCCCGGTCGTCGGCGGGTTGCTGGCCGACTACGCGTCCTGGCGGTGGATCTTCGTGATCAACGTGCCGCTCGGGCTCGCGGCGCTCGTCGTGGCGCTGCGGATCCTGCCCGACCTGCGCGCCGACGCCCCCGACCCGCTGGACCGCCCGGGGTTCGTCTTCATGGCGGTGGGCGTCGCCGGGCTGATCGTGGCGCTGGAGGGGCTCGGCTCGGGCTTCGGCCCTGCGACGGCGGTGGCGCTGCTGGTCGCCGGCGCAGGTCTGGGGCTGGCGGTACGGCACCTGCTGCGCACCCCGCGCCCGATCGTCGACCTGCGGATCCTGCGCGTAACGACGTACCGGATCACGGCGGCGAGCGGGTCGGTCTATCGCGGCGTGATCATCGCGATCCCCTTCGTGCTGCCGCTGCTGTTCCAGGTGGGTTTCGGCTGGCCGGCCGCGCAGGCGGGGCTGGTGGTGATCGCACTGTTCGTGGGGAACGTCGGGATCAAGCCCGCCACCACGCCGCTGATGCGCCGGCTCGGGATCCGCACCGTCCTGCTCTGGTCGATCGTGATCGGCGCCGCGTGCCTGGCCGGGATGGCGTTCCTCGAGCCCACGACACCGCTGCCCGCGGTCCTCGCGCTGCTGCTGGTGAGCGGGATCGTGCGATCGACGGGGTTCACCGCGTACAACAGCGTGGCCTTCGCCGACGTGGACCAGGGCCGCATGAACCACGCCAACACGCTGCTGTCGACGCTGCAGGAGCTGGGCGCGGGCCTCGGCGTGGCGATCGGCGCGCTGCTCGTACGGCTGGGCGAGGCGATCCCCGGGGTGACAGGCGCCGCCGGGCCGTACCGCGTGGCCTTCGTCCTCCTCTCGATCATCTTGGCGCTCCTGGCGATCCCCACGCTCCTTCTCCCCCGAACCGCCGGCGACGAGGTGACCGGCCGCGCCTAGGGATGTCGACCATCCAGACCCAAGCCTCGATTCCGCAGCCGGCACGAATGGCAACAGCGAGTCGTCTGCGGTCGATGTGCGGGTGCGGCTCGGCCAGCGGCGCCAGGGCGTCCTCGATCCATGTGATGGCCCTGCCTTGTCGCAGGACTGGGCGGGCGTCGCGCGGAGTCTGTGGTTCTTGATCCAGGGACAGCCGCAGCGCGGCTCGCAACTGCGGCTCCCATCTACGCAAGATCTCCGTCTGCTCGGCCATGACCAGGTCGAGGCGGGCGTGGACGTCATCGGGTGCGTCCTGGTCGAGCAGATCGGGCCGGTCGATGGCCGGTATCGCGGCCAGGAGCAGCTCTTTTTGGTTGGGGAAGTAGCGGTATGCCGTGGTGCGCAGCGACCAGCGGGCGAAAGGCCGGCCAAGCTTCACCGGGCGGGTGGTAGCCGTCGTGACGAGGCGATACCCGCACCCGGTCCCCGCCGGCCGAGGCCAACAGCATCATCGCGCGCCGATAGCGCACCGAGTTGGTGCCGGCGCGCACGGCCAGATGAGCGGACCGTGGCCGGCCTTCCTGCTCGGTGTGGGCGCCGAGGCGAGCGTGCGCGGCATTCTGGCGGGAGTCGAGGTGTCCGTGCGCAAGCCGGAGGAACCGCAACCCGGTATCTCGGGCACGGTGACAGGGCATGCGGCCGCGCCGGTCGAGGCGACCGGAGGTGATGAGCGTGCCGACGCCTCCTGACGGCCTGCTCGGCCGCCTGGCGCGGGCAGCCCGGCCGCGCCGCCCCTGGCTGCGGGTGACCGTCTCGCCCTGGTGGGCCCGGGTCCTCCTCGCCGCCGGCGCGCGCCCGGGCGCCCGTCTACACGCTGACCGCCGGTTTCCCTCCCTTGCGCAGGACTGGGCTTTGGAACTGCCGCAGGGGTCATCGCATTGCCGTGGCGATGCCATGCACTACGGCGTTCCCGTGGGCGAGGCTGGTTCAGTGATGCCCGCGTGCGGGCGGGCTGGAAAACTTCGATCTCGATGGCCAACACGCCGAGCGATTCCTTCCCTGGGCCGTTGATGCGGCGGATGTTGGCCAGTTGCTGCTCGCGGGGGCTGTCAGGTTGAGGTTGGCGGCGCCTTCGGCGTCGAGCATCTGCTCGACGCCGGTGTGGCGGGCCACCCGATTGACGCAGGTAAGGGCGCCATCATCCTGACAGCCCGATCACGCTCGCTGGGGCAGATCACCGACGCCCCTGTTCGAGGCAGGAGGTCAATACCGCCGCAACGTCTAGCAGTAGCTGGCGCCGTTGAACTTGCGCGGCGCCTTGGGCACGGTGCTGGAGATGGTCTGGCCGGGGTCGACGGTGAAGCAGCGGCTGTCGGCCCCGTACGACCAGTCGATGCGGTAACGCATCCGGACGCCGCAGTCGTTGCGGGCGTAGCCGGTCTTCTTGGCCCAGCCGCTCTTCTGCCAGATGACGACGCAGGCGGGGGTGTTGCCCTGCGCCTTGGCGGTGTCGGCGACGGCGCCGGTCGAGGTGGCCGTCAGCATCGCGATGGAGGCCGCACCGCCGATGGCCAGGGCGGTGAGCGACTTACGAAGCTTGATGCTCATCGTCGTCTTCCTCTCGTGTGTTGTGGCTGATGAGAGGAAGGTAGGTGCGGCCGTGTTGACTCCATGTTGAGGATTCGTCAATGCCTCTGGGAGGCCCTCGCGCCAGTGCTGCGAGCGGGCCCTCCGCTCCCGACCGAGGGCCCGCTCGCGGTGCCGTGGCCAGGAGTCGAGCCCGCCGGGGTTTCGGCGCTCTCCTGGTGCGGCCCCGCCACGCGCATGCGGAGACCGGTCCGGAAAGTCCCGAAACCCTTCCCCTTCCAGGGGAGCCCGGCAGGAAGAGAGCCCCCGGTTATCGGCGGTAGCCCAGTGACGCGGTCCTCAACGGATCTCCACCAGCACCAGGGCGCCTGCCAGCTGTGGCCCACCCAGCGATCGTGAATCCCTTGATCACGCATGAGTTCTGGCGCCACCTCGGGTTCAGCCGAGATAACAGGAATTCCGGCCATGAGCGAATCTTGAACTCGCTGAGCTGGGCAAATATCGGGATGCCGAGCTCTGCCGCAGGAACTCGCGCCGGCTGTAGTTCTGAGTCACCCGTGCCCGCCGGCGGCCGCGAGTGACCGGAGCTTTCCGCCGTTGGCGTCGAGCCAGCGGGTCGAGTCCTCCAGCTTGCGAATTCGGTCGACGACCTCGTCGAGCTGCGCCTTCCCGTCCAGCCAGAGACCCGCCCGCCACAGGACGCTGCCGACCGCCCGGGCCAGGAGCAACCTGGGCAGCGCGTCGGCCTCGGCGGCGTCCAACGGGCGGATCGAGGCGTACCCCCGCAGAAAGGCCGCCGTGCCGGGCTGCCAGTCGGGCATCTCCAGGGCCCCGCTGTAGAACAACGCCGCCATCACCTCCTGGACAAGAAAGCCGACCCCGGCGAACTCGAAGTCAAGCAGCCCGCTCACCTCCCCGCTGTCCTCGTCGACCAGCACGTTCCAGGCCGCCAGGTCGCCATGGATGACCTGGGTCGGCAGCACGCCACCGCCCGCGAGCCACTCCTGCCCGACACGGCGAGCCACGGCGTCGAGGCGGGCGGCCCGCTCCGCGCTGATCCCGGCGGCGCGTAGCTGACGGCAAAGGCCGCCGACGTGCGGTATGGCGGGGTGCGCCAGGAGAGGGTCTCCGCGCCAGTCCCCCAGCCCGTCTTCTGGCGGTACGCCCAGCATCGCCTTGCCGAGCAGCCCGGCCGCCCGGCCGAAGCGCTCGAGTGCCGACTGGCCCGTGAGGTCGGGCCGCACGCCGGGGATCCACCGGCAGACAGTGGCGGGTCCGGCCGCGGTCTCGATCACCGTGTCTCCGCTGCGCGCCGCGACTGGCTCAGGCACCTGGAAGGGAAGTCCGGCTTGCCGTAGCCGCTGCAGGATCCGGTGCTCGGCGCCGACCTGCGCGGCGGACAGGGTCTGGCTGACCCGGAGCACGAATCTGAGGCCCCCCTGGCGGAGCACAAACGTCTGGTTGTTGGTCCCCTGCTCGGCGCGGTTGATCGTCGTGCCCGGGGGGAAACCCCACGCTGCCAGCAGCCCGGCCATGAACTCCAAGTCGGCGGGCGCGGTCATGCGCCCATTCTGGCGGCATGCCCAGGCCGGCGGGCAACCGGTTATAGGCCCCTGTCAGAACAAGAGGCACCAAAGGGCTCCAGTTCTGGCCACCAGCCGGGGCCGCGCTTCCCAGGGGTCGGGAAGCCGCGGCACCGCTTCATCCACGGAGGCCACCGTCGAACTCCTCATCGCCGGCGTGGCTCGACAACGATAAGTTCTCGAAAGCTGCGTGGTAGACGATCAACGGTGACATGGCAGTCATCGACTGGGGGTAGGCCCGCCTTTGGTTCGACGCCGGCATGTCCCCCGTCCGATGCGGCAGGAAGTCCGCCAACGCCTGCGACAGCGGCTCAAGCATGCCGCCGATCGGCGCCCGGAGCACGGACGCGGCGGCCGCCAGCGCGGTGGGCGGGTCGGGCAGGTGCATGAGCCTGATGCTAGGTGATGCCCGGCAGGCGGGACGCTGCCCGTTCGGGCAGCAGATGCCGCCCGAACGGGCGGTGAACGGGAGGACGGGTGGCGAGCAGGCTTTCACCCGTCCGGTCTTCCACCTTTGCAGGAGTCACTGATCATGAAGGCCCTTGTCGCCTCCGCCTACGGCCCCGTGCAGCAGTTGCGCATCCGCGACGTGCCCGACCCGTCGCCCGGCCCCGGCCAGGTGCTGGTCCGTGTGGAGGCCGCCGCGCTCAATCCCATCGACGTGAAGCTGGTCACGGGTGAGCTGCGCACGATGTACCCGGTGACGCATCCGTTCGTGCCCGGTGTGGACGCCACCGGCGTGGTGGCGGCCGTGGGAGAGGGTGTGACGCGGTTCGCCGCCGGCGACGAGGTGATCGCCTACGCCGGCGCCGCTTCGGGGACGATCGCCGAGTACGTGCTGGTCGGCGCGGGACCCGGCCTCGTCCACCGGCCGCGCGCTCTGCCCACGGCGCAGGCCGCCGCGCTGCCCATGGCGGCGATGACCGCGCACTGCGTGCTGGCCGCCGCCGCGCTCCAGCCCGGCGACGACGTTCTGGTCATCGGCGCGACCGGCGGCGTGGGCGCGTTCGTGGTCCAGCAGGCCGCCGAGCTGGGCGTGCGCGTGCTGGCTACCGCCGCACCCGCCGACACCGCCTACATCCGCGCGCTCGGCGCGCACGAGACCATCGACCACACCGCCGTCGACACCCTGGCCACGGCCCGGCGGAGCCAACCCGGCGGGCTGGACGTGGTCATCGACCTGATCAACGCGGGTCCCGCGCTCGTGGCCACGGCAGGGTTGGTGCGGCCCGGCGGCCGGCTGATCTCCACCCTGTACGGGCCTGAGGAGGCGGGCGGACTCGTGCCCGTCTACGTCCGGATGGAGGCGTCGATCGGTGACCTGCCGCGGCAGGCCGAGCAGGCCGCGGCGGGCCGGATGAGCATCGAGGTGGCCGCGACCTACCCGTTCGACAAGTCCGCGCAGGCCATGTGCGATCTGGCCGAGAGCCGGCACACACGCGGCAAGATCATTATCACTTTCTGAGGAGTTCGTCATGCTGTCACAGGCACTTCCCGCTCGCGCCGGTGTCCGTCCGCGTACCGGCCCGTCCGTTCCGCACGTCCAGCTCAGCCAGAACAGTCCCGACGAGATCCGCGAGCAGCTCAAGCAGTGGATGAGCACCGAGCTTCCCGGCACCCGGATCAAGCCCAGCGAGATCTCCGAGCCGGGCTCGCTCGCCTTTTTCCTGGAGGAGGACGCGGCGCCGCCTCAGGGCGCGGTGCTCCTGCCGCCCCGCCTGGTCGCCGAGTTCGCCCACGTTCACGTCGACGGCAGCCTGCATCTGGCCCTGTCACAGCAGGACCAGCGGGAGCTCATCGACAAGGGCTGGGGCGAGCGCCACCCCCTGTACTCGCCCACCGTCAACGTGGTGATGCTCTACGGTCCCCGCACCGACGAGGAACTGCGGATCGCCAAGGCTGTGATCAATGCGTCGTACCGCTACGCCACCGGTCACGACATCCCCGGCTACACCCGCTGACACTGACCCCCGAAGAACTTACGGGGAGGACCTTTAGGGAGAAGGCGGATTTGCGCGGCCGTGAGCGGACGACGACGCGGACGGGCTCCCCATCCGGCCCGACGGCTTCGATGTCCTGCTGGGTCGTGTCGAGGTGCTTACTGCCCCAGGAGAAAGCCCCAGCACGACGGGCAGGAGTTCGTCGCCGGCTTCGGTCAGCTCGTATTCGTGCCGCAACCGCGAGCCTTGTCCTCATCGGCGACCGTCAGCTCGCGAAAGCCGGGGAACCGGGAGAGCTACTTCGGGGCTGGTTGCGCCGACCCGAGTGAGGGCCTGCGAAAGCCCAGAGTTCACGCGAACTGAAGGTTCTTCGGGGGGAACTCGCGTGGGTTCGGCATCTCAAGGCCTGTTCGCCTCGTGGGTTTCAGCGCACTGAACGTCGCGAAGGGTGTCAGCGGAGAGCGGCTTCGAGCGCGTCCGGCAGGGCAGTGTCGGTGATGACCAGTTCGTCGCCCAGGTTGAGGATGCGCACCTCGCCGTGATCGAGTTCGAGCCGGAGGCCGATCTCCGTCTCGATCCGGTGGTCGATGATGCGGTGAACGGCTCGGATCGACTGGCCGATGAATCGGCTCATCAGACAATCGTCTGGGGCGGGACCGACGGTGACCTGGCCGTACTCGTCCATGTCATAGGAGTCGTGTGGTCGGTCGAGCGTGAGCTCGAGCGAGGCGTCGGGAGCGGTGTGGAAGCGGACAGGGCCTAGATCACTCATGTGCAACCACATGTGCACCAGTGAACTGTGGTCGGCGCTGGGGTGGGTGTGCCACGACACCGTCACCTGGAGCAGCCTTCGGCTGACAAGCTCATCAGCGAAGATCACGACGCCTATGGTGTCACGGAGGTTCGGACGTTTCCGCAGCGGCCTGCAGGAGGTGGCGGGCGGCGTCGGCGTAGCGGATGGCGGTCTTGTCGTCGATGCCGAACACGGCAGCCAGATGCAGTGGGTCGGGGCCTCTTCGAGTTGGCGGTCGATGCGAAGGCGCTCCAGGGTGGCGGTCAGGCCCGGACGTCGTTGGTGACCCGGAGCTTGCCGACCGGGGAGTTGTCCATCGCGGTGTGCTGGGTGAGCAGCAGGTGGGGGTTGGCGGTCCTCGGCCGTGTGCTGGCCGAGGCCTCGCTTGACCGGCACGGTGAGGCCGTCGGGCACCAACCCTTGTGTTCCGGCGGTTCCTGAGGGTGCTACATCGTGTGGTGGGTGGCGATCGTGCGGGGCACCTGGTTCTCGGTGCCGGGTTTCACGATCACGAACTGTCCCATCATGCCGGAGTCCTCGTGCCGGAGGATGTGGCAGTGGTACATGTACGGCGTGGCAGGATCGGTGAAGCGGCCGAACTGGACGGCGAGCCGTACCGTGCTCTTGGGGGGCACGTACACGGTGTCCTTGTGGCCCTGCGCGTAGGCGGGTGGCTTGTTCCCGTCCACGTCGAGCACCTGGAACGCCACCTCGTGGATGTGGAAGTTGTGGCCGTAGACGGTGTTCTCGATCTCCCAGATCTCGGTGGCTCCGGCGGGGACCACCTCGTCGATGCGTGACAGGTCCATTTCCTTACCGTTGATGGCGTCGTGGCCGTTGAGCCGGAATCGGCGGACCTTGGCGTCCGGGGGCACGTTGATCGGGGCGATGTCCGCCAGACGCGCCGGCAGAGGCCGGGAGGTGGCCAGTCGCGGTGCTGCGACGATCTTCAGGAGGTCGAAGTCGCCCTCGTCGATGTCGTCGGATCCGGAGACCGTGCGCAGGACGACCTGCTCGCCGGCGGCGAAGGCGACGACGACCTCCATGCGCTCGCCCGGTGTCAGGGAGATCCGGTCGACCGGTACGGGTGCGGCGAGCAGCCCCTGGTCATTGCCGACGACGTGGAAGGTGCGGCGGTCGGAGAAGGAGAGGTGGTACATGCGGGCGTTGGAGCCGTTGAGGAGCCGGAAGCGCACCCTTTCGGTGGTGACGTTGAGGAACGGGTCGTAGGTGCCGTTGACGAGCATGTGGTCGCCCAAGATGCCGAAGGTGCCCTTGAGCGGGTCGCCTGCTTGAGAGCCGTCCGGAGCGAACTTCTTGTCCTGCAGGATGAGCGGGACATCGTCGACGCCGTACGTCGCCGGCAATCCCGTCGTGGCGTCGTCGTCGACGATGAACATGCCCGCGAGCCCGCGATAGACATGCATGGCCGTCGTGCCGTGCGGGTGCGGGTGGTACCAGGAGGTGGTGGCGGGCTGGTCAAGAGTCCAGTGCGGCGTCCACGTGGTGCCCGGCTCGATCGGCTGGTGCGGTCCGCCGTCCATCTTCGCCGGCAGCCGCATGCCGTGCCAGTGTACGGTGCTGGTCTCCTCGAGCCGGTTGGTGATCGCGACCTGGATCTTGTCGCCTCGGGACGCCCGGAGGGTAGGCCCGAGGTAGGAACCGTTGAACCCCCAGGTTTCGGCCGGCGCGCCGGGCAGGATCGCGGTCCGGCCGTGCTGCATGGTCAGGTCGAACCGTCGCACTCCGTCCTTGCCCACCTTCGGCTTCAGCAGCGGTGGGACGAGCAGGGCGTTGCGGAAGGCCGGCTTGCCGGCCGGCCGGACGGCGCCGGGTTGCGAGTCCGCGCCGCAGGCCACGGTGACACCCCAGAGGGCGGCCAGCGTAAGGAATTGTCGGCGCTTCATCCCGTCCACGTGCATCAGTCCGATTCAGTCGATCTTTGTCGTCGCTGAGCAGTGTGGACGCCGGGCGGGCTGAACGGACAGTCGCCGGATTCACCTTACGGAATGAGGATTTCATGATCGGCCGGCACTTCCGCGCGGAGCTCGAATCGGCCCGGCGTGCGCGTGGTGACGAGCGCCCCGGCAGCGGCGTCAAGGCGGACGCGCAGATTGTGCAGGCCGCTGCCGCCTCCCTGCGGGCCGTCCCCTCGGGGGCCGGCCGCCTGTGGGTCGTCGGGCACTCCGTCGTTGACGACGCGCAGCCGTACCCTCCCGCCCTCGGCAGCCACCTCGATGAGGCATTCGGCGGGCGTGCTGTGCCTGAGCACGTTGGTGATCGCCTCGCGCAGCACCACCGCCAGCAGCGCGTCCACCTCGGCGGGGACGGGATCGGCCGCGACGCGGACGCGCGCACCCGCCGACTCCAGCGCCTCTCTCGCCGAGGCCAGCTCGCCCGCCAGCGACAGGTGTGCCTGCGGACCGCTCAACCGGGTCACTTCGGCGCCCGAGGCGCGTGCGGCCTCGGCCAGCAGGGCGAGCTGCTCGGTCGCCCGGGGCGGGTCGGTGCCGAGCAGCCGCAGCACCAGCTCCCCGTGCAGCGTGATCGCGGTCAGGCCGCGCCCGAGCAGGTCATGGACGTCCCTGCCGACCTTGAGCCGTTCCTGGAGCGCGGCCATCTCGACGAGCTGCGCGCGCGTCCGCCCGAGTTCGGCGACGAGCGCGGTGAGCCGGGTCAGCCCGTAGACCGCCAGAGCCATCGAGAGCGTGCTGCAACCGAAGTACACAGCGGTGACCGGGTCCCAGCCCAGCACACCGCTCACGACGCTGCCCCCGGTGATGGCCGCGCACAGTGCCCAGGAGACCGGTGCCGCCACGTAGAGCAGCACCAGCCCGCCGAGGAAGCCCGACACGATGAGGCCGGACTCGCCGCCGAGCGCCACGGGCAGGTAGGTCGCCACGGCCTGCAGCGCCAGCGTCCATGCCCAGCCTCGCGTGCGACCGCCGGAGCGTACCGCAACCAGATGCCACAGTTGCAGGCCGAAGGTCACGGGCAACAGGAAGAGGCCGGCCCTGTTGCCACCGAGCCCATCGACGGTGCCGGCGGTGGCGTTGAGCACCGCCTGCCCCATGAAGATGAGATGCACCACGACGAGCATCGGCGTGGCCAGCCGCACGATCGGCCAGTCGTGGGCGGGGAGCGGGGCGGGGGCCGGGGCATGGGTGGCGGGCAGGGAGCGCACCTGGTCGAGCGTCTGTCGTGCGATGGCGAGCGCCTGCGCAACCAGTCCCCTGGCAGCCTGCCCGTCGTCCGGTCCGTTGTGGCGCCGGGCCCGTTCGGCCAGCGTCTCGATCGCCGAAAGGGCGGTCAGCAGCAGGTCGCGGGTGTGGCGCCACAGCCGGAGTCGTTCGACCTCTTCGACCCGGGCGGCGAGCTCGCCGCGCTCCTGGCGCACCCTGCCGAGCAGGTCCGCGAGGTTGCTGAGCCCGTACAGCATCAGGCCCAGGGTGATCGGCGCGACGGTCATGTGGTAGATGTCGACGGGCTCGCGCCCCAGCAGGACTCCGACGACGCCCTCCAGGGCCGCGATCAGCGTGAAGAGGGGCCAGGCGAGAGGGCCCCTGACGACCAGGAGCACCGAGCCCGCGACGAAGGCGGAGGCGCCTGTCCACCAGGCTTGCGGCGTGATCAGCAACGGCAGGTAGTTGCACACCGCTTGAGTGGCCAGGAGCGCCCATCGGGGAAGCCGCCGTCTGCCCGGCAGGGAGATCGGGAGCTGGAGGAGGGCGACCAGCGTGACGCAGGCGATGACCAGAGTGGCGTCCGTGCCCCGGTCGAGGTGCGACGTCACCCGGATCGCCCAGGAGACGCACACGAACCAGACGAGCACGCCGGCAGGGTTCAGAGCCACCCGGCGTCCGTGGCGATCCGTACGGCGTGCAGCCGGTTGCGGGCGTTCAGCTTGGTGACGATCGTGGTCAGGTAGTTGCGTACGGTCCCCAGGGACAGATGCAGCTGCTGGGCGATCTCCGCCAGCTCGGTCCCTTCGGCGAAGCGGCGCAGCACGTCGAGCTCGCGTTCGGTGAGCGGGCTCTCCATCACCTCCAGCGCGGCCACGGCGAGCTGGGGATCGATCACCCGCTCCCCCGCCGCGACCCTCCTGATGGCGTCGGCCAGCCGGTCCGGCGGGGCGTCCTTGACCACGAACCCGGACGCCTGGGCGGCGAAGGCCCTGCGGACGTTTCCCGGGCGGCCGTAACTCGTCACGACCAGCACCCGGCATCGCGGCACCCGCCTGCGCAGCTCGGCCGTGGCGGTGAGCCCGTCGACGCCGGGCAGCTCGACGTCGATCACCGCCACGTCCGGCGCGTGCTCCAGCGCCCTGGGCACGATCTCGTCCCCTGTCGCCGCCTCCGCGACCACCGTGATGTCGGGTTCGAGGTCCAGCAGTGCGACCAGTGCCCCTCGGACCATGTGCATGTCCTCGGCGAGCAGAACCCGGATCATCCATCGCCCCCAAGCATCAGGACCCCCACTTTCGCCCCATTTCTACCATCTCGGGAGATCTTCACTTTCGATCATGAAGATTTCACCCGTGGCGATGGGGGCCGGGGCTCACCGTCCGATTCTCGTCACCCTTACGCCGGCCGCCGTCCGGGCAGCCGGCGGATGCTCTCCTGGAGCTCCGTACGGGCCAAGGCAGCACCCTGGCAGCAGTGCGGACCGTGGCCGGAGGCCAGATGAGGACGGGCGGTCGCGTTGACTTGGCGCCGCATGGTCCCGACGCCGGTGGGGGTGGCCGCTTGTCGGTGCTGACCCAGGCCAGTCCGATGAGCGCCATGTCCTCGGACGAGAGTGCGCAATCTTCCTCCGATCTCGGTGGCAGGGGGCGCTCGTCAATTGCCGAAGATCGCGGTCGGGTCGCCGGTGTACCAGGCGTTGTCGATGCGCACGCGGCGGATGACCCAGCGCTCGCCGTCGCGGACCAGGTCGACGTCATAGGGGTTCTTCAGCAGGGCGAAGACGGCGTGGTCGGCGGTGAGCAGATGCTGGGCCTCCACCAGCGCCGTCAGCCGCGCGGTGTCCCCGTCCACGGCGATGCGGGGATTGGTGACCTGGTGGGTGGTGTCCACCCGCCCGGTGAACATGGTCAGGACGGTGTCGACGATCGTGTCCCGCCCGGACATCACCGGTGGCCGGCCGCCCCACCTGGCGGCGGCGGGGCGGAAGTCGAGGTCCGCCTCGGCGGCGAAGGCGGAGGCGAACAGCGACCTGTCCTTGAGGTCCTGACCCAGGCCGAAACGGTACAGCGCGTCCAGGATCTCGGCGCGGTCCCGCAGTTCCCGTGCCAGTGCGTCCGGGTCGTCCGCCGGGGTGGAGACGGCGTGGTCGGCGGTGACGTACATGATGTGCTCCTGTGCAGGTCAGAGAGTGTCTGGCGGGCTCTACTCTCGTCCCGGGGCGAAGGTCTGATCAACGCGGCTCTATGGAAGGATCGTGAAGCGACAGTTAATGATCCGGAGGTGACATGCTCGAACGGCATGAGCTGGAGGCGTTCCTGACCCTGGCCGAGGAGCTGCACTTCGGCCGTACCGCCGAGCGGCTGCGCGTGTCCACCGCCCGGATCAGCCAGACGATCGCCAAGCTTGAGCGCCGGACCGGGGTGCCGTTGTTCACCCGTACCAGCCGCCGGGTCGAGCTGACCTCGGTGGGGCGGCGACTGTATGAGGAGGTCCGGCCCGCCTGGGACCAGATCGCCGCCGCGTTCACGCGCGCGATCGACACCGGTCGCGGCCTGACCGGCACCTTGCGGGTGGCCTTCGTCGGCGCGGCGGGCGGGCAGTTGCTCGCCGGGGCCGCCGAGCTGTTCCGCCGGCGTCTGCCGGACTGCGAGGTTCAGCTTCGCGAAGCGCAGATGGTCGATCTCATGCCCTGGCTGCGCGACGGGCGGGTTGATCTCGCGCTGGGCACGTTCCCCATCGACGAGCCGGACATCGTCACCGGCCCGGTGCTGGTGTCCGAGGCACGCATGCTCGCCGTGGCGTCCGGGCACGCGTTCGCCGGTCGTACGTCGGTCTCGCTCGAGGACCTGGCCAGGGTCAAGCTCCTCCAGCTTCCGGACACCCTGCCCGTCTCGCTGCGAGAGGACCGCACTCCCCGTGCCACGCCCTCCGGACGGCCGATCGAGCCGGGCCCCGCGGCCTCGACGTTCAACGAGATGCTCACCCTCATCGGCGCCGGCCACGGCGCCTTCCCCGTCGGAGCCCAGGCCAGGCGCTACTACGCACGCCCCGACGTCGCCTACGTCCATATCGTTGACGCCCCGCCCCTGCGATGGGGGCTGCTGTGGCGGGCCGACGGCGCCACCGCCCGGGTCCGCGCCTTCGCCGAGGCCGCTCACGACCTGGTCACCGTCGGCGAGCCGATGCGGCGCGGCGCTCCCCGCGATCAGCTTCCCGATGGCTAGGCGAACACCTATCATGATCATCCGCCCGGCGAGAGGCTGCTGATGCTCCGTGCCCTGGCCATCCTGGCCGCCACCGCGCCGCTGTTGTCCTCCATCCTGCGGCTCGAATCCTGCGGCTGGTTCTCCTACAAGGTGATGGAGCCGGGTCCGCTGGAGATCGCCGTCTGGTGGAGCGCCGGCTACGCCTCGACGCTGCTGCCCCTTGTGCTGGCGTTCCTCGCGCTCTGGGCGCCTCGGCAGTTCCCGAAGGTCGGTGCGATCTTCGCGGCGGCGACGCTGGCGCTCCACGCGCTGACCCTCGTCGTCCCCTCCACCACCCCCTGCGGCCAGAAGAGTGGCGAGTGGTACGTGATGGCCTGCTACGCGGTCGCCGCCATCGCCCTCCTGCGGACCCGCCCGGGACACCGGCTGCCGATTCCGCGGGCGGCCGCCTGGAGCGCCGTCGTGCTCCTCGTGCTCGGCCGCGCCTTGGACCGGAACTACTCCTCCGACGGCATCGTCGGCTGCTGGGCGCAGCTGCGGGGTACGTGGGCGCAGACCCAGATCCACCTCGACACTGCCGAGGCCCTCTACATCTGGGTCTGCCTGGCCGCCATCGGGGCCGTGCTGGCCGCGCATGCCAGCGCGTCGCTCGTCGGTCTGGTGCTGCTGGTACCCGGGCTGTTCCAGCCGGTCGCCTGGTTCCTGTCGTCCGCGGCGCACGAGTGCTCCAACACTCTCGACCTGTTCGCCTGGCCCCACCTGGTCGCGGGGGCGCTGGCCCTGCTCGCCGCTCGCCTGCCCGGCCGGGGCGGTCCCGGAACGACCCCGGAGCGGGAGCCTGCCCAGCCACACGCTTCTTAGATGACCCATTGTCAGCTTCGGCGCCAGCGTTGCGCATGGGTCGAGCTCTCGTTCCCGTCCGGCGCCCTCCCGGCAGCGACGATGAGCCGCGGCGGGTCAGGCGCGCTCGAAGGGCAGCACTTCCGTCAGGTGAAGGATCAAGGCCCCAGGGTTCCTGGTCTGCGTCATGATCCTGCCCGGCCCGGTGAACTCGAAGACCAGACCTTCGCCCGACTTGAGCGACTGGACCGTCTTGCCTTCGACCGCCCGGCGCAGATTGCTCTTGACCGTCTCGTCGTAGGCGACCAGGTGTCCGGAGTCCACCACGACCTGCTGCCCGACTGCCAGCTCCATCACGTCCATCGCGCCGTAGCAGCCGAGTACGACGACGCCATCCCCCTGCGCCTTGATGAGGAAGCCGCCCTCGCTGCCGATGAGGTTGGACATGCCACCCCACTTGGTGACGATCTCCACGCCGTCACTGGACGCGATCCACGATCCGCTGGTCATCAGCAGCGCGTTGTCGCCTCGTACCTCGACGGCCTGGACATCGCCCGGCAGGTGATGAGCCACATCCACCCAACCGCCACCTTCCGGAGCGGTGTAACGAGTGGTGAACAGCGACTCCCCGCCCAGCGCCGAACGCGCCAGCCCGCGCAGCAGGCCGCCCTCCATCTTGGCCCGGAGCTGGACCCCCGCACTCGTCGCGTACATCGCGCCCGACTCGACCCGCAGGGTCTCCCCGCCGTCCAGGTGACAGCGCGCGACCGCGAACGAACCAGGGTGACGGATCTCGGTCTTCATGTGCCCCTCCATCCCGATCATCTTGTCCGGAGCGACTCTGCTGGACGGCCGCACATGATTCGTTGACAACGCGTAGACGCTCCGGCCTCGCCGAACCCTGAGGCCTTGGGGCCTGGGCGCGGCCCAAGGGGGGCCCGGCTCGGATATACCTATCGGGGGTATATTGGGCGCGGAGGTCGCGCTTTCGTGACCGCTTGATCCGTGCGGGCGTGGGCAGCCGTGTCGATACCCCCTGGGGTGTTCGATGAGGAAAGGAGACATGGACATGACGATCCAGGTCGAGGTGATCGAGACCTCTTCCCTGGGGGATCGCAGTTACCTGGCCCACGACGGGCACGTGGCGGTGGTGATCGATCCTCAGCGCGACATCGACCGCGTCCTCACCCTGGCGGGTCGCCTGGGCGTGCGCGTCACCCATGTGGTGGAGACCCACCTGCACAACGACTACGTCTCCGGCGGTCTGGCGCTGGCCCGGGTGAGCGGGGCGGCGTACCTGGTGGGCGGGGACGAGGAGGTCGGCTTCGAGCGCGTGCCGGTCGCCGACGGGGATCGGATCGCCGTCTCCGAGCTGATGTGGCTGGACGCGGTGGGCACGCCGGGACACACCTTCCACCACCTCTCCTACGTACTGGCCGGTCCGGGCGGGCCGGAAGGGGTGTTCACCGGAGGGTCGCTGCTGTTCGGCGGGACGGGGCGTACCGACCTGCTGGGCGCCGAACACGCCCGCGCTCT
The DNA here is from genome assembly GCF_043496855.1 of Nonomuraea sp. JJY05. Lineage (NCBI taxonomy): Bacteria > Bacillati > Actinomycetota > Actinomycetes > Streptosporangiales > Streptosporangiaceae > Nonomuraea > Nonomuraea sp. JJY05. The sequence continues at coordinate 80,311 of NZ_JBIEIS010000033.1, read as the reverse complement.
GGCCCGCCATCAGCACGCCTCCGCGCGGCGGCTTTCCGGCCTGCTGCCCGACGGCGCGCGGCTCTGGCCCACGCACGGGTTCGGCAGCTTCTGTGCGGCAACGCAGTCCGGCGCTTCCGCCTCGACCATCGGCCGGGAGAAGGACGTCAACCCGGTGCTGCGGATGGAGGCCGACGACTTCGTCGCCCACCTCCTGGAGGGCCTGGACGCCTTCCCCGCCTATTACGCCCACATGGGCGCGCGCAACGCCGCCGGCGCGGAGCCGATCGACCTGACCCCGGTACGGCCGGCCGACAGCGCCCAGCTGCTGGCTCGCCTGCGGGCGGGCGAATGGGTGGTGGACCTGCGCTCGCGCAAGGCGTTCGCGGACCGGCACCTGGCCGGCACGCTCAGCTTCGGCCTGGACGGGCCGATGGCGACCTGGCTGGGCTGGCTGGCCCCTTGGGGCACACCCCTCACGCTGCTCGGCGAGTCGGCCGAACAGGTCGCCGCCGCCCAGCGCGAGCTGGCCCGCATCGGCATCGACCGCCCGGCCGCCGCCGTGACCGGCACCGTCGAGCAGTGGGCCGGGCACGACCAGGACCTGATCGCCGAACTGGCCACCGCGAGCTTCGCCGACCTGGCCGCCGCTCGCGCGGGCGAACCGGCCGGTGGCCCACCCGTTCTCGACGTGCGGATGGGCAACGAATGGCGGGCCGGGCACGTGGCCGGAGCCGTTCACATCCCGCTGCCCGAGTTGCCGGGGCGCCTGGCCGAGGTGCCGGAGGGAACGGTGTGGGTGCACTGCGGCAGCGGCTACCGGGCCGCGGCGGCCGCGAGCCTGCTGGCCCGCAGCGGCCGCCACGTGGTCCACATCGACGACGCCTACTCCCAGGCCGCCGACGCCGGCCTGCCCATCACCACCCCTGACGAGGAGCCCTCCTGACCACCTTCGGCGCGCGCCTCGCCGGGATCCGGCGACCCGCCGAGTGGGCCGGTCGGCGCGCACCCTGGGAACGGCGGTGCTGGTCGGCCGGGGGCGTTGCAGAGCGCAGCTGGAGTCACGATTTCCCGTAAAACGGTGTTCAGTCACAATGGCACCGCAGGAATAGCCTGCCTCGTCTGTGCCGCGGCCCTTGGGCGTGGAAGCGACGGCCCCGATTTTTTGCCCTCTTCCAGAATCCCGTGCAGGCACGGCATTTCGGCGCCGCCAAGGCGCCGACACCCGCAAATCCGATTTGCACTACTTGCACTATCTATGGGTACATGTCTATCTTTTGCCTAGTCGCGGCACAGATGTGGCCCTTTCGTCGCATCGTTGCCGCTTCGTTGACCGGACCGTGCGCTGACCGGAGAAACTCTTCGGGGACAGCGTTCGGCCGCCGAATCCGCGCCTCGCGGAACCGGGGACCCATCTTCTTGGGGTGAATCGGACGCCAGCCCACGCTGGGCCCGTAGGGCACTTCCAGGCCCGAACCCGTCAGCTAACCCGGTAGGCGGTATGGAAGCAAGGAGTCAATGCCGTCATGCCCAAGCCTCGGCTTGCCACAATCGCCTGCACCCTCAAGAATCACCGCGATCTCCTCACCAGGTACTTCAGCTTCGGCGTCGCCGGCGCGATCCTCGCCGGAACCACCGCCATCGCCAGTCTGGCTCTCGCATCGCCCGAGCAGGGGCCGGTGGAAGCGCCTCGCCATGGAACCGGATCCCTCATCTACGGCCTGGACATCTCCAATTACGAGCCCCTGTACGACTGGAATGCCAGCCCGGCCAAGTTCGGCATCATCAAGGCCACCGAGGGCACGACCTTCCGCGATGCCTCGTTCGCCAGGCACTGGCGCGAGCTGGGCAAGAAGGGGATCGTACGCGGGGCGTACCACTACGGCCACCCCCGCAACAATCCCATCGCGGAGGCCGAGCACTTCCTGTCCGTGGTGAACTCGCAGCCCGCCGAGACCGGCGACCTGCTGGTCCTCGACCTCGAGACCGCGGACGGCAAATCCGTCGCCGAGGTCAACGCCTGGGCCAAGACGTGGCTGTCGTACGTGAAGGCCAAGACGGGAATCACCCCGATGTTCTACAGCGGCTGGAACTTCGCCAACAAGTACGGCAAGGGCCTGGCCCAGTACCCGTTGTGGGTCGCCCACTACAGCAAGGCCAAGGGGGCGATCACCCCGCCCGCCGACTGGAAGTCCTGGACCATCCACCAGTACTCCGAGTCCCCCGTCGACCAGAACGTCTCCGCGCTGACCGCCGACCAGTTGCGCGACCTGGGCCGCCGCACTGCCTGAGCGGGGTCACAGCGATCCGTTCCTGACGTGCTCCTCCTGGTCCGGAGGAGCACGCGGCAGCCGCCTCGATGACGCCGGCGAACCCGCCGCCGGCCGCCTCGGGCAGCGGCTTGGCGGCCGGCCCGCCGGCGTGAGCAGCAGACCGGCAGTCTTGCCTAATGCAAATCTTGCACACTGCCATGAACGCTCCCCCACCCTTCCCGCGTATCCCTCAGTGACCGGCGCCACTCACGAAGGCCGCAGGCAAGGACCGGAAGGGGATGACGGCGTATGCGACTCCTCGACAGCCGTCGCGCTCTCATCAGTTGCGGCATTGCCGCCCTCTGCACTCTGACCGCCTGCGCCGGCTACACGCCGGCGCCCGTCTCCGACACCGCCGCCCTCAACACCGGGCCGACCGCCCTCGACACCGAACCGGCCGACGCGCCCACCGACGCGCCCACCGTCCAGGCAGTGGAGGACGAGCCGGAGACCGGCACCCGGCAGACCAAATGGGGACCGATGTCGGAGGCCGACCAGGAGCTCATCAAGAAGGTCCGGCTCGCCAGCCTGTGGGAGATGCCCATGGCGCAGGACGCGATACAGCGGGCCAACAGCGCCCGCGTCCGCCAGGTCAGCAAGGAGATCGCGGCTCAGCACCACGTGCTCGACCGGCAAGTTCGCGACCTGGCCGCCAAGCTGAAGGTCAAACTGCCCGTGCAGCCCACAGATCAGCAACAGGACTGGATGGCGGATATTTCCGGCAGGTCCGGATCCGCCTATGACACCACGTACGTCAAATGGCTTCGCCTGGCGCACGGACAGATCTTCACCCTGATCGGCACGGTACGCGGCACCACGCAGAACACCCTGGTCCGCCGTTTCTCCGAACAGGCCAACGCCGCGGTGCTCAACCACCAGCGCCTCCTGGAGAGCACCGGTCTGACCACGCCCGAGAGCTTCCCCACACCGTCCACCTGACGGCCGAGGGCCCCAAACGGCTGATCACACGCCGATGCGGGAGGGATCGCCATGGCGGTCGCGGTTCAGACAGCGGACCAGCCCAGCGGGTGCGGCACGTTCACGGGCGGCTCGCCGCCCGCCTCGTTGAAGGCGTTCATCGCCGAGATCAGCGCCCGGCGCTGCCTGGCCGACATCCGCGCCACGATCGCGCCGATCTCCTCCCTGCGGCGCGCGGTCACCTCGTCCACGATGCGGCTGCCCTCATCCGTCAGCCGCATCAGGCTCTCGCGCCGGTTGTGCGGATTGACCTCCCGTACGATCAGCCCGGCGGCCACCAGCCGATCGGCCATGCGCATCGCCGTGGAGGAGTTGACGCCCAGCAGCTCCGCCATCGTGACCAGCTTGGTCTCACCGTGGCCGGCCAGCACCACCAGCATCCTGAACTGCGGCAACGTGACCCTGTCCCCGACCGCCCCCAATGACCTCACGGCGACCGCCACCAACAGCCGCGACCCGGTCAACACCGCCGTGACGACAGCCGAAAGATCCTCTCCCTGCGCCTGGAGGTCATCATCTTCCTTCATAGGCACTGTTGTACATGCGCGGGGCGGGTCACGGGCACGCGTCGGGGATCTGCCGGGAGATGCCCGGCACCGGTCACGTACGAAACCCCGGTGGCGGTGCCGCAGGGCGCCGCGAGGAGCTCGCCCGCCCCGCACCGGCGCGACGGCCGTCGCCGCGCGTGGGGCGTCCGGTCCTTCAGCCCTGAGGGTCAGTTCTCGACGCCCGTGGCCGTGTGGGGCGTCCCGACCGGTTTGGACTCGGGCGAGCCTCGCTGCCGTAGATAGATCGCCAGCACCACCATGGACAGCACGGCCAGGAGTTCCGACTGCCAGTTCTGCAGGCTCCGGTTCCAGAACTCCGGCGAGGTGACGTACGCTCCCCATCCCACGGGATCACGCAGGTCGGCCAGCCGCTCGCTGTTGTACGCGGCCAGCCCCGCCACCGACTGCGCCAGCCACGACAACACGAAGATCGTCCCCATCACCAGCGCCAGCGAGTTGCCGAACAACCACAGCCGCAACCCTCCGGTCCTGGCCCATGCCGGGGAGCGGTCATGGGCATACGGCCCGACCTGCTGCTCCTCGTCCGATTCCAGCCCCGCCTCGTCCGCCTGCTTCGACTCGGGCGACCCCTTCTGCACCAGCCAGACGGTGAGCACGATGAACAGGAAGAACTGCAGGTATTCCGACTGCCAGTTCTCCGCCACGTCGACCGCGAACGTCGAGGAGGTCACGTACTGCAGGATCGAGACGGGCTCGCCGCCCTGGGCCAGCTCCTGGTCGTTGTAGTCGAGCATCCCCGCCACGGCCTGTCCGGCGATCGCGAGCACGAAGAGGATCAGGAACGCCAGCGCCAGCGAGTTCTCCTTGAGCCACCTCACAGCAAAATCCTCATGAGGCCCTCGCTACCCGAAGGTCAACTCGGCATGCGGGCGGTTTGAACCCCGATTTTGAATAGCTGTGAACGGGCGGGGTAGCGAAACGCGGTCCCATGATGCGCAGCCCGGGAAGGCAGTCCGATGAAACGCCACGACGCAGCGCCCGGCGGGCCGGACAACGCGGCGCCGGAGAGTCCGGCCGAACTGAGCAAGCGCTCGTGGTGGGGAGTCCTCAAGCGCACGGCCAAGGAGTTCCGGGACGACAAGCTCACCGACTGGGCTGCCGCCCTCACCTACTACGCGGTCCTGTCCATCTTCCCCGCGCTGCTCGCGGCGGTCTCCCTGCTGGGCGTGTTCGGCCGGTCGGCGACCCGGCCGCTCGCCGACAACCTGGGAGCCATGGCGCCCGGCCCCGCACGGGAAATCATCGACCGCGTACTCGAGGCCCTGCAGGGCAGCCCGCGTGCCGCGAGCATCGCCACCGTCCTCGGTGTCGCCGTCGCCTTGTGGTCGGCGTCCGGTTATGTGGGGGCGTTCATGCGTGCCGCCAATGTGATGTACGAAATGCCGGAAGGCCGGCCGATCTGGAAGATTCTCCCTCTGCGCCTCGCCATCACCACCATCCTAGTGATCTTGATGGCCGTCGGCGCGGTCGTGGTGACGTTCACCGGAGAGCTCGCCGGACAGGCGGGCCGGCTGCTCGGGATCGGCCAGAGCGCGCTGACCGTGTGGAGCATCGCCAAGTGGCCGGCCCTGGTGATCATCGTGATGCTGGTGCTGGCGCTGCTGTACTGGGCCGCCCCCAACGTCGTCCAGCCCGGATTCCGCTGGATCACTCCGGGCAGCATCCTGGCGGTCACGGTGTGGATCGTCGCCTCCGTCGCCTTCGGCTTCTACGTGTCCAACTTCGGCTCTTACAGCAAGACCTACGCGGCGCTGGCCGGCGTCGTCGTCTTCCTGATCTGGCTGTGGATCACCAACGTGGCCGTCCTGCTCGGTGTGGAGTTCGACGCCGAGCTGGCCCGCGGCCGCGCCATCGAGGCCGGCCAGCCACCCGAACGGGAACCCTACGCGGAGCCGCGCGACGCCGCCGGTTCCGACCCGGAGGAGCATAGGTGACGTGCGGCCGCGTGGCGGGATGCACCCGGCCCCGGCCCAGCGGCCGGCCGCCGGGGCGCGCAGTAGCCGCCACGCCTATGGCGCGGCGGACGGTTGCCGGGGCGCAGTAGCCGCCACGTCTATGGTGCGACGGACGGCTGCCGGGGGCGCAGCAGCCGTCGCCCCTATGGTGCGGCGGTCGGCCGGCCGAGCGGTCGCAGCAGCCGGTCGACGGCCGCACGGCCGGCTTCGAGCGCGGCTTTGAGGGGTTTGCCGTTGCGGGTGAGGCGACCGACCTGCGGGGCGTCGGTTGCGGCTCGCACGGACAGCACCGCCGCCTCGGGCCGGCCCTGGCCGTCGGCGGGCGCGCCGGCCGTCGGGGGCGCGGGCCGGTCGTACTGGGCGAGCAGCGCGTCGTCGTGCATCAAGCGGTGGTCGCGCGCGTAGAAACTGCGGTGCAGTGCCTCCGGGCAGTCCCGCAGCACGGTCGCGGCGATCAGGCGCGCCCCGTACGACGGTCGCGCGGCCGGTGTCCCGGTCGCGGTCGCCGTTCCCGCGGCCGGCATCCCGGTTGACGGTGCGGGACGGGAGCGCAGTACGAGGACGTGGCTGGCCCCCTGCGCCAGGGCGGTGCGGTACGGGATGGACTCGGCGAGTCCCGCGTCGTAGAAGAGCCGCCCGGCCAGTTCGACCGGCGGACCGGCGAGGAACGGCAGTGCGGCGCTGGCCCGCAGGGCCAGCCTCAGCTCGGCGGGGCCGGTCAGATGCGGGCGCAGATCGGTGGACCGCCCGGTCTGTACGTCGGTGGCCAGCGGGTGGTACTCGATGGGGTTGGCCAGGACGGCGTCGAAGTCCATCCTGGTCACTTCGCAGTACAGGTACTCGACCAGGTTCCGCACATCGACCATCGGACGACCGCGCAGGAGGTTGGACGGGCGGATCATCGCTCGCGCGTAGACGGGTTCGGCCCAGCCGGTCAGCTGCTCGGGAGTCCCGCTGAGCAGCCAGGCCCCGGTGATGGCCCCGGCCGATGCGCCGTAGACCGCGTCGAAGGCGTGCGCCACTCCGGCCTCGTGCAGGGCCAAGGCCATGCCGGCGGAGACCGTGCCACGCATGCCGCCGCCCTCGATGGCAAGGGCCACCCGGTGGCCGTCCTGGCGAGCGCCGGGACGGCTGCCGCTGCGGACCCGGTCGGCTATGACGCGCAGCACTTCATGCTCGCCGCTCTCGCGTGGCATATGTCCTTCCTTCGTGTGGTGTGGCCGGTCACGGTCCGCCGGCCAGGTACGAGTGCGCCTGGGCCCAGATGCCGGGGTCGGGTTGGGTGGTCGTCCACGTGGTGGACCTGAGCCGTCCCCGCCCGCGGTAGCGCCGCACGATGGCGACGTGGTCCGGCCAGGCGACGAACTTGCGCAGGGCCTGTTCATCCTGCCAGATCGACACCGAGCCGCACCTGCCCCGCAGCGGCTCCGTCCACAGCCACATGCCGACCGCGCCGGGCAGGTCGGGCCACGCGCGGCGCAGCGTGAGCCCGGCCTGGTAGACGCCGGGCAGGTCGCGCAGCCGGCCGATCCGGAAGTCGGTGACGCTGACCAGCACCGAGCCGGTGATGCCGGCCGCCGGTCCGGGAGTCCAGCGGGATCTCAGCATGACGCCGGTCCAGGGTTCAGGAGGTCCATGGCAGGAGACAACCTTTCTTTGTACGAACGTTCGTGCCGAGAATAGAGAGGCACCGAAGCCAACGTCAAGCCGCTATCCTGGCCCGAACGTTCGTGCGTGAAAGGGGTGGAGATGGCGGGACGGCCGCGGGACGAGCGGGCACGCGAGGTGATCCTGCGCCGGGCGGCGGACATCGCCTCGCAGGACGGGCTCGAAGGGCTGTCGATCGGCCGGCTGGCCACGGATCTCGGCGTGAGCAAGAGCGGCCTGTTCGGCTACTTCGGCTCCAAGGAAGAGCTCCAGCTCGCCACGATCCGCACCGCGATGAAGGTGTACGTCGACGAGGTCATCCAGCCCGCACTGGCCGTGCCACCGGGCCTGGGGAGGTTGCGGCGGCTGTGCGAGAGCTGGTTGAGCTACTCCCAGCGGCGGGTCTTCCCCGGCGGCTGCTTCTTCTTCGCCGTCACCGCGGAGTTCGACGCCCGTCCGGGCCGGGTACGCGATGCCGTCGCCGCCGCCGGTCTCGACTGGGCCCGCTTCGTGGCGCGTACCATCGACGACGCCCGCCAGCTCGGCGAGCTCGCCGACGACACGGACGCCGACCAGCTCGCCTTCGAGCTGATCGCTTTCATGGAGAACGCCAACGCCGTCTCCTTGCTGCACGACGACCCGAACGCCTACGAGCGCGCCGGCACCGCCATCCGCAACCACCTGGCGGGCAGGTGAACAGCCGCCACCATTCGGCGAAGGAGCCGTCCGGGTGCCGCCAGACCGGGTTGCGCCACCGGTGACCGCGCGCTCCACGCCGCCGCGTCGACCTCGATGCCGAGGCCCGGTACGGCGGTGCGCTCGGCGAAACCGTTGACGAACCGGAAGGGGCGGGCGGTGAGCGGCGGCGTCGTCATCCGCCTCCGGGAGACACGGACCTCGCTCACGCTCATCCGCCCTACTTCTTGTACGCGGCCTCCTTGATCGTCTGGGCGGCGGGTTCCTTGCCCTGGAGGCGTTGGGCACGACGGTCGCGATGAGCTTGCCGTTCTTCGGCGCCGCGACGTTCGGGGCGCCGTAGGGGTCGGGCGGCGCGATCAGGAAGCCGCGCGTGTCGAGCAGCATGCTCGGCGGCGGCCAGGGTCAGAAATCAGTACTACTATTGAGAAACCTGATCATGCTGGGCGCAGGACGACGCGGCCCACCCGTACCACCTCCGCGCAGGCGACGGAGATGCCGTCGGGAACGTTCCGCACAGCCGGGTCGACCCACACACCGGTGTCGCAACGCCACGGCAGCAGTTCGAGCCGCACCCCGTGCGCGGCGACCTCGTCACGCCACGGCGTGAGGTCGACGTCCCAGGAGCGCCCGTACCAGAAGTGGTCGCTGACGAGCCGGTCGCCCACGAACGCGCGGCCGACGTCGCCGGTCCAGGTCACCCGCAACAGCACGCGGTCGACGCCGTCGAGCGCGTCACGCGGCACGTCCAGGTGCACGCGCGCCGCGCCGGAGTAGTCGGTCGGCGCGCTGAGCCGGTCCATCGGCCCGCCGCGAGTCGGGGCGGGGGGCGCGGGGGCGTGCGGGTGCAGGCCGGCGGCGACCGTCCGGACCCCTGCGCCGGCGACGCCCACCGACCAGGTCTGCCACAGCTGCTCCCCACGGGGGCCGTCGAGCTCGCCGCCCTCGGCCGTCAGCCCGGCGAGCGCGGGCAGCAACGCCACGGTGGACCGCTCCGCCTCCGGATGGAGGACCAGGGCGCCGTCGAGGGCGTACACCGGCGCGTCGGACAGCACGAGCCGCTCGCGACCCGCGACCTCCAGCCGGTACAGGCGGTTCGCGCTCGCCTCGTCAAGGACGAGGACCCGAACGCCGGGCAGGACGACGACGCGCTCCGGCCCGGGCTCGGCGACGTCCACCACCGTCGTGTCGCCGACGGACCGGCCCCCGCCGACCGCCACGTCACCGTCGAGGACGAGCTCCACCGGGACGCCGTCGGTCGCGCACAGGACGACCAGGTCGCCGTGCTCATCGGTGATCCTGGTGACGAGTTGCGCGGTGGCGCTGCGCAGGACGATCCCCGGGGCGAGCGGACAGCGAAGCGGCCACACCAGCGACACCCCGGAGGGAAGGTCGACGGGCCTGCTCGGAACGGTGACGTCGGCGTCCTCGAACGACACCGTGACCTGGACATCCTTCTGCGCGTCGAGCGGCCGCTTGGGCGGCTGGTACGTGGTCAGGAAGAGGTAGCCGCTCTCCCCGTCCGAACGGACGGCCCATCGCAGCTCGCCCGGGTCGTCGCTGCCGCCGCCGACGGTCACGCTCATCGGCGCGAGCCGGGCGCCTTCCCCGGCCAGCCACAGGTGCAGGCGGCGCAGCAGGTGGTGGTGCGGGCGGATCTGGCCGTGCTCCCCGATCGGGGCGTAGAAGTCGTAGCTCAGGCTCGGCACGTCGTTGGGGTAGCCGGTGGCGTGCGACTCCTGTTCGGTGCCGTGCGCCCCGGTCCGCTGGGTGCCGCCGGCGTACATGTAGTAGCCCTGCCAGATCGACCCGCTCCCGATCTTGGCCAGGGCGAGCGCGGCGATGTCCTGAGCCGTGACCAGCGGGCGCCGATGGTAGGCGACGTGCATGCCGCCCCCGATCTCGCAGGTGGCGAAGGGGGTCGCGGCGTCGTCCTTGAGCGGGACCGCCGTGGGGTCGAGCACGATGCCGTCGAGCGCCTCGCGCAGGTCCGCGCCCACCGTCAGGTCGTCACGGACCTCGCTGTAACGGAAGTGATGGGCCGCGAACGGGGGCCACTCCGTCTGCGAGTCCTCCCAGAATCCGTCGGAGTAGGCGCTGTAGAGCGGGAGCAGCGTCTCGGGCACCAGCGCGCCGCCCCAGCCCGTCGCGGTCCACAGGGGCACCCGCAGTCCCAGATCCTCGGCGACGCGTCTGAGCATGGCGAGATGCTGCGGCTGGTCGTACAGCTCGTTGTCCATCTGGGCGCCCACCACGGGCCCGCCCTCGGCGTGGGTGAGGCCGGCCAGTTGACTGATCGTCTGGGCGTAGAGCGCGCGGGCCGGCTCGAGGTAGGCGGGATCGTTGGTGCGGGTCTTGAGCCCGCGCTCGACGAGCCAGTCCGGGAACCCGCCGCGGCGCGCCTCACCGTGTGCCCACGGGCCCATCCGGACGATGACGTCCAGGCCGTGCCGCGCGGCGAGCTCGATGAACGCGCGCAGGTCGAGGTTGCCGTCCCATCGGAAGCGGCCGGGCTCGGGCTCGTGCGCCTGCCAGAGCACGTACGTCGCCACCGTGTCCAGTCCGCCGGCGCGCGCGTGTCCGAGAACCTCGTTCCAGCGCTCGCGCGGGATGCGCGAGTAGTGGATCTCCCCGGTCACCGGGAACCAGGGCTTGCCACCGCGTTCGAGCCACCGGCTCGTGACGTCGATCCGGTCCGTCGTCCTCGTCTCGTCTCCCAGCGGGAGGTGTCCCCGGCGGGGCGGGGACGGCGGGGAGACACGCAACATGCGGGCCTTGTCGTTCATCGTTCTCCTTCGAGAGGGGCGGGCCGTGGTGATCGTATGGCCGGTTGACCCGGCGGGCCGATAGGCGTTTCACTGCCTCATATGGACGAAACGACGGACAGGGCGACGAACCGCTCGCTGCCCGAGGAGTTCGCCGGCGGGCGGATGCTGGTCGTCCCCCGGCCCACGGTGCGCAGGGCGCTCAGCCGGCCCGTGACCAACCGGCTCCTGGTCACCGATACCGGGATCTTCCTCCACGCCGCACGGCATGGAGCTGCCCGGCCCGGCGGCGCCGGGCAGCACATCCTCCTGGTCTGCACCGACGGTTCAGGCTGGGTCGAGACCGGCGATGGACGTTTCGCCGTCCAGCGGGGGGACGCGGTCCTCCTGCCCGCCGGAATGGCCCACGAGTACGGGGCTTCGGACACCGACCCCTGGACCCTGTGGTGGTTCCACGCCGTGGGCTCCGACGCCGCCGACCTCGTCAGCGCCGCGCGGGCGGCGGCCGGTGGAATCGTGACGCATCTTCGGGATCCCGCGCCCGTCGCCAGTCTCGTCTCACAGGTGATCGACGGCCTCGACGCCGGGACCACGGGAGGCCTCGTACGGGCCTCCGGCGCGGCCTGGAACGCGCTCGCCCAGGTCGTCGCCACCGGCCGCCGTCCCCTCGGGGCCTCGCTCAGCCCGGTCGAGCGTGCCGTCGAACACCTGCGTGCGACCACGCCCCAGCGCACCTCCGTCGGCTCGCTGGCGGCGATGGTCGGCCTGAGCACGTCCCAGCTCGGCGCTCTCTTCCGGGAGCAGCTCGGGGTCTCTCCGCTGAAGTATCAGACGCAGCTGCGCATGGCGCGCGCCCGGGAGCTGCTCGACCACTCCGGCCTCACGGTCAGCACCATCGCCCGCGAGGCCGGATACGACGACGCGCTGTACTTCTCCCGCAAGTTCGCGAGCGTCCACGGGCTCGCGCCCAGCGCGTACCGTGACCGCGCGCGATGAGGCCACGGGCCCGGCGGCGACCGCGGAGCCGATGCCGCCGGCGGCCCCGGTCACCAGGACGATCTCACCTGTCAGCCGTCGCGTCGTGCCTGCCTACCGGTCGGTGAGTGAGCCGTCGGGCCGGATCAGGTCGAGCGCCGGTTCGGGCATGTACGGGTGCCGCCACGCCTGCGCCTGCGCCTCGTCGATGTCGATGCCCGGCTGCTCGGGCAGCTCGACGTGGCCGTTCGTGATGGGCAAGGTGCCGCGGGCCACGTCGGCGCGCATCTGAAAGCCGATCACCCCGGGGGTGGCGGCCGAACTCCTCCCCCATCCGGCGCAGGATCCGCCCGGCGTGGAACCGGAAGGCGACCCCGCCCACCAGGCCGGCCGAGTTACCGGGCTGGCGCACGGCGGGCATCCGCGGCGCGGCGACGGTCGCCGGGAACCCGGTCACCGATGAAGGTCTTGAAGGCCAGCTCCACGACAACGGCCCCGTGCCCTACGGGGAGACGCCCGCCGGGCAGCGCGACTTCCTCGACGAGCTGTTCGCCGCGCTCAAGAGCGTGCCCGACGGAGCCGTGATCGGCGACTACCGAGACCCGGTCATGATCCCGGCGCCCGGCGTCAGCCGGAGACCGGCAGGGCCAGCCCGGCGGCGCCGGCGGCGGAGCAGACGGCCTTCGAACCGGCCCGCGCCAGCAGGTCCAGACCCAGCCTGGCCCGGCGGACCCGCTCGATCGACAGCGCCACCGAGGTGGCCTCCAGGTGGCTGCCGGACGGGTAGATGTCCGGGGCGTTGCGCAGGCCGAACTTCGCGTACACCGGCGCCGCCAGCTCCACCAGCCGCGGCAGCTCGTAGTGGCGGACGAAACCGCCCAGGTTGTCCGGCGACTCGACGTAGATGTCCAGCGGCTGCGTGACCGCGCCGCGGATGGCCCCGATCTGCGCGAGGGTCAGGTCGGTCGGCAGGTTGAGCGTGTCCGCGCCGAGCCCGGCGATCACCTTGGCCGTGGCCGGGTTCGCGATCGGGAGCATCACCGACACCTTGGCCTGCATCTCCGCAGGCAGCTCCCCGCTGTCGCGCAGCTGGCCGAACACCGAGAGCACGCCCACGTCGGCGATCAGCACGCTGCGTACGCCCAGCTCGGCCGCCCGGCGGATCTCGTCCACCACGGCGACCAGCTGGTCCTGCCCGCGCACCGCCGGGGCGAGGCCGCCCCCGGCGGGCGCGCGGCTCATCGCGGAGGTGTCCCAGCCGGCGCACGGACGGGCGAACAAGGACAGCTCCACCCCGGCGTCGGCGGCCATGCCGACCATTTCCGTGATCTCGCCGTCCGTGAGCAGGCCCACGCCGGTGCCCTGCGAGACCCGGGTGACCGGGACGTCCAGCCGTCGCGCCTCGCGCAGGACGGCGGCGAGGCTGGCCGGCCCCTCCACGCTGGGAATCTCGACCCGGTATTGGGCCCCGTCGGGGAACCGGCAGGGAGACGGCGGCGGCGTGGACCCGTCGTCAGCAGGCAGCCCGAGCCCGACGAGCAGCTCATTGGTGGTGGACATCGCGCTCCCAGTCCCCTATTGTTCGAAATCTCGAACAGGGTTCGGTATATCGACATGCGGAGGCTAACGATTCAGGCTCGCGGTCGTCAATGCCGGCCGACGGATATGCCGCGGCCACCCGCCCCCACCGGCAGGAGACAGCGATGGCCCGAACGGTTCCGGCGCTCAACCGAGCGCTCGACATCCTCGAGCTGTTCCTCACCGAGGGCGCGCTGGCCGCCTCCGACATCACCGCCCGGCTCGGCCTGCCCCGGACCACCGTGCACGAGCTGGTCAACACCCTGGTCGAGCGTGGCTACCTGGTAGCCGAGCCGAGCGCCCCGATCCGCTACCAGCTGGGCATGAGGCTCTTCGAGCTGGGCGGGCTGTTCGCCGACCGCCTCGACCTGACCAGGCAGGCTCAGCACGCGGCCACCGAGGTGGCCGCCGCCTGCGACGAGAGCGTGCACGTGGCGATCCTGGACGGGGCCGAGGTGGTGTACATCGCCAAGGTGGACAGCACTCATCCGGTACGGATGGTCTCCGCGGTCGGCCGCCGGCTCCCGGCGCACTGCACCGCGGTCGGGAAGATGCTGCTGTCCGGCCTGACCACGGAGGCACTCGATGCGCGCTACCCGCACGACCGGCCCCTCGAGTCGATGACCCCGAACAGCATCACCACGCACGCCGGACTACGCGCGCAACTGGCCGAGATCCGCCGGACAGGCGTGGCCTACGACAACTGCGAGTCCAACGAGGCTGTCGCCTGTGTCGCCGTCGGCGTACTCGATCACACCGAACGCATGGCGGCCGCGATGAGCGTCTCGGTGCCCACCGTCCGCTGGACCGACCAGCGCCGACAGCAGTGGACCGACCTCGTCCGCACCGGCGCCGCCACCCTCTCGCAACGCCTCGGCCACCACGGCGGCCAAGCACAGCACCGCCTCGTTCCCCGGCCGCCCGATCGGTGACCACCGACCGGGCGGCCCCCGCGCACGTGCTCACCGGCAAGTCGCGGGGGTCAGGGCCGGTGATGCGGCTTCAGTGACCGTGTCCCCCCGGCTCGCCGGCGTGTTCGGCCTTCGCCGGCAGGAGCAGGGCGGTGATGACCACGGCCACGGACAGCACCGCGCCGATGATGAAGGCCAGTCGCATGCCGTCGAGGTTGGCGAGCGCCTCGGGGACGTCCACGGCCTTCAGGGCGTCGGCTCGCGCGCTCATCACGGTGATCACGAGCGCGGTGCCGAAGGCCGCCGAGACCTGCTGCAGCGTGCTCAGGATCGAGCTGCCGTGGGAGTAGAGCGGCGGGGGAACCGCGCCGAGCCCGAGGGTGAACACCGGGGTGAAGGTCGCGGCCAGGCCCACCATCAGCAGCGCGTGCAGGCCGAGGATCTGCCAGTACGGCATGGTCATCGTGACCTGGGTGAAGCCGGCGAGCGCGACCATGATCCCGATCGCGCCGGGGATGACCAGGACCCGGCCGCCGAACTTGTCGAACAGGCGGCCGACGGTCGGACCGAGCAGCCCCATCGCCAGGCCGCCCGGCATGACGAGGAGCCCGGTCTCCAGGGCGCTGAGGCCGCGGATGCTCTGCAGGTACAGCGGCAGCAGGATCATCGAGCCGAGCATCGCCATGAAGGCCACCGACATCAGGATCAGCGCGACGGTGTAGGTGCGGTGGCGCAGGGTGCGCAGGTCCATCAGCGGTATGTCGCGCTTCTGCAACGACAGCTGGCGGAAGACGAAGACGGCGATGGTGGCCAGCCCGGCCGCCACGATCCCGGCGGCGACGCGGACGTCACCGCCCTCGAACCGGCTGAGCCCGTAGACCAGGCCGCCGAAGCCCGCCGCCGCGGTCGCCACGCTGAACCAGTCGATGGTGCTGAACTGGGGCTCGCCGACGTTCTTGAGCCGCTTCAGGCCGCTCCAGGCGATCACGGCGGCAATGGGGAACACCACGGCGAACAGCAGGCGCCAGGACCCGAAATGCAGGATCACCCCCGAGATCGCCGGGCCCATCGCGGGCGCGACCGAGATGGCCAGGGTGACATTGCCCATGACCCGGCCCCGATCCTCCTCGGGCACCACCTGCATCAGCGTGGTCATCAGCAGCGGCATCATCACGGCCGTCCCGGACGCCTGGACGATGCGGGCGCCCAGCAGCACCTCGAACGTCGGCGCGACGGTGGCCAGTGCCGTGCCGGCCAGGAACAGGCCCATCGCGACCGTGTAGGCGTTGCGGGTGGACACCCGCTGCAGGAACCAGCCGGTGATCGGAATGACCGCGGCCATGGTCAACATGAAGGCGGTCGAGAGCCACTGCGCGGTCTGCTCGGTGATGCGCAGCGCGTCCATCAGGCGCGGGATCGCGTTGATCATGATCGTCTCATTGAGGATGACCACGAACGTGGCGAGCACAAGCAGCCGGATCACGGCCGGGGTGCGACCTGAGCGCGTGGTCGCGGACTTGGCGGGTGAGTCGAGCTGTGGGCTGGGCACGGTACCTCTATCAGAGTTGTCGGACATAGTGTGCTCACGGCCGGTCTTCCGGCCTTGGGTCTCACGAGTAGTCGTGGTCATACACAGACTGACCGACGGCACCGACAAAACTCATCGCCCCCGCCCAACATTCCTGTACGTGATGCGAAATGTCACCCGCTTTTCTCGCGTACCAGGCGCCGCGAGATCGGGCGAACGGAGGTGCTCACCGTGCCGACGGCGCTCGCCCCTGAGCGCGCATGTCGCCGCGTAGCGCCTCCAGCAGCCGCGCCAGGGCGGCCTGGGTGGCCGGCAGGTCCGCGGGGTCGTCCGACCCGGCCAGCCACAGCGCCGCCTCGTTCATCGCGCCCGACAGCAGGTGGGTCAGCGGCGCGACCGGCTGGGGCGCGATCGTGCCCTCCTCGATCAGGTCGGCGAGCGCATCGGCCAGGTGGCGGGCCGAGGCGGCCTCGTCCATCGCGCGCCATTCGGTCCAGCCGAGCACGGCGGGGCCGTCGACGAGCATGATCCGCTGAACGCCCGGGGCCGTGCTGGCGGTCAGGAACGCCTGGCAGCCGACGGTCAGGCGGGTCCAGAGGTCGTCGTGGACGTCGGCGGTCCGCGCCACCGTCTCGGCCACCTC
This sequence comes from Nonomuraea sp. JJY05, assembly GCF_043496855.1. Taxonomy (NCBI): domain Bacteria; kingdom Bacillati; phylum Actinomycetota; class Actinomycetes; order Streptosporangiales; family Streptosporangiaceae; genus Nonomuraea; species Nonomuraea sp. JJY05. The sequence goes on along the minus strand of NZ_JBIEIS010000033.1, from coordinate 63,775 downwards.
CTGCTGCACCTGCTCCAGGACGGCCCTGAACAACTCGGCCTTGCTCTCGAAGAGGTGGTAGAGCGCGCCCTTGGTCACCCCCGCCTCGGCGACGATCTCCGACAGGCTCACCGCGCCGTATCCCCGGTCCGCGAACAGGCGCCTGCTCTCCCGCAGCAGGGCCTGCCTGGTCTGCTCCCGCTGCTGCGCCCTGACGCCGTGCGACTTCATGCATCCTCCCTTGACATACCGATGGTACGTCAAATACACATTCACGTACCGATGGTATGTGAAAGGAATTCGTATGGAACTGACCAGCTTCTATCCCGTGATCTGCACCGCCCGGCTTCAGGAGTCGCGCGACTTCTACACCGGGCTTCTCGGGTTCGAGACGACGTTCGAGGCCGACTGGTACGTCAGCCTGCGGCGCCCCGGGACCCCGTCCTACGAGCTCGCGCTGCTCGACCACACCCACCCGACGCTGCCCGCGGCGTATCGCACCCCTGTCCGCGGGCTGCTGCTGAACTTCGAGGTCGAGGACGTGGACGCCGAATGGGAACGGCTCGTCGTCGGCGCGGGACTGACCCCCGAGCTCGCCCTGCGCAGCGAGGACTTCGGGCAGCGGCACTTCATCGTGGCCGACCCCGACGGGGTCCTCATCGACGTCATCACCCCGATCGCGCCCTCGGCCGAGTACGCCGAGCAGTACGTCGGCTCATGACGCCCGGTCGGCGAAGCGGCGCAGGGCGTCCAGTCCCGACAGGCCGTAGACGTCCTCCACGGCGTCGGCCAGCAGGTGGCAGGTCCTGAACCGGTCGAGCGGGGTGAGCCCGAGCCGGATCAGGTGCAGGTAGGTGTAGTTGAGCAGCACCCGGTAACGCAGGAAGGCCGGGTCGGTGAAGATCGCCTCGTGGTAGGCGGGGTTCTCGAAGCCCGGGCGCTGCAGTTCGTCCGGCTCGCGGTGCGGCGCGGGCGGGTCGCCGGGCCGCGCCCGGAACGCCTCGCCCGGCTCGGTCATCGGCTTAACCAACCGGCCCTCGTCCAGCAGCGCCCCGGCCCGCCGCCGGTACTCCTCCAGCAGCGCCGCCCACTCCCGTACGAACGGCACGGGCGGGGCGGCGCGGTCGTCCAGGGCGGCGACGACGCCCGCACGCGCCCCGTCAGCGCCGCGCGCCGTTCCCGGAAGCTCTGCTCGAACGACGCGCGGACGCCCGCCGGGTCGGCCGCCCAGGTGATGAATCCCTCCGCGTGCATCCGGTACGACAGGTAGCTGCGGTCGATGCGCCGCGACGTGTGCGCGACGGTCAGCATGAGGCTCAGCGCCGGCCCGGTCTTGCCGTCCCGGCCCGCGCTCCTGCTCCCGCACCGCGAGCAGGCGGTGCCTGGCCAGGCTCTCGGCCGGGTCGAGCGCGGCCGTCGAGGGGTGGCCTGGCTCTCGCCTGCCGGGATGCCGGTCGCCTCGCAGAACTCGCGCAGGGCGTCCTCGGCGCCGGAGTAGTGCACGCCGCCGCCCGCCACGACGAACGGCCGCCGGGCCGCGGCGATCAGCGCCGCGGCGTCGGCGAGGTCGGCGGCCTCCGGCAGCGGCCTGCCCACCCGCCAGACCCGCCGCTCGAACAGCTCGACCGGCCAGTCGTACGCCTCGGCCTGCACGTCCTGGGGCAGCGCGATCGTCACCGCGCCGGTCTCGGCCGGGTCGGTCAGCACCCGCATGCCGTTCAGCAGCGCCGCGGGCAGCTGCTCGGGCCGGTTGACCCGGTCGAAGAAGCGCGACAGCGGGCGGAAGGCGTCGTTGACGGTGACGTCCGCGGCGTACGGCGCCTCCAGCTCCTGCAGCACCGGCCCGGCCACCCGAGTCGCGAAGGTGCCCGACGGCAGCAGCAGCACCGGGATCCGGTTGACCGTGGCCAGCGCCGCCCCGGTGAGCATGTTGGTCGAGCCGGGGCCCACGGACGCCGTGCAGGCCCAGGTCTGCAGGCGGTCCTTGTGGCGCGCGTAGGCCACGGCCGTGTGCACCATCGCCTGCTCGTTGCGGGCCGGCACGTACCGCAGCCGCTCCGGCCCGCCGGCGAGCTCGTCCTGCAGAAGCGCCTGCCCGAGCCCGGCGACGTTGCCGTGGCCGAAGATCCCGAGACACCCGGCGAACAGCCGCATGCGGTGCCCGTCGCGCTCGGTCCATTGGGCGGCCAGGAAGCGCACGACGGCCTGGCCGACCGTCAACCTCAGGGTGCTCATCGGGATCCTCCCATCGGCGGCCGGGGATCGGCGTCCTGTCCGGCCCTGGTCTCGCGCACCCGGCCGTGCGGCCGGGCCCGGCGCGCGTTGTCGTTCATGCTCCTTCTCCGTGTACGAGCGCCGCCGCGACGTCCACCGCGCCCGCCACGTCGCCGTCCGGCGGGAACAGCAGCGCCCGCCCCACGACCAGCCCTCGCACGGCGGGCAGCTCCAGCGCCCGCCGCCAGCCGGCGTAGGTCTCGTCCGGACGGCCGGTGGGGTCGCCGCCCAGCAGCAGGGTCGGCAGGGTCGTGGCGTCCATGACGCGTTCCAGCTCCTCGACCACGGGCAGCTTCAGCCAGGTGTGCCGGCTGCCGGCGCCCAGCCCGGCGGCGATGTGGACGGAGGTGACGACCGAGTCGGGGTCGAGGAGGTTCCGCACCCGCCCGTCCGCCCCCCGTACCGACAGGAACGGCTCCACCATCGCCATGACGCCGTGCTCCACCAGCTCGGTGACCGCCCGGCCGCCGGCCTCCAGCGTGGCGGCCGTGCCCGGGTCGTCCAGGCAGATGCGGGTGAGCATCTTGCCGCCGTCCAGGCCGCGGGCGGCGATCTCGCCCGCGGTGTAGGCGGTGAAGCGGTCGTCCAGCTCGAAGACGGCGCCCTGCAGGCCGCCCCGGTTCATCGAGCCGATCGCGACCTTGCCCTCCAGAGCGCCGAGCAGCAGCAGGTCGTCCAGGATGTCGGGAGTGCCGAGCACGCCGTCCACGCCGGGGCGCGACAGCGCGAGGACCAGGCGTTCCAGCAGGTTGCCGCGCGAGGCCATGGCCCGGCGGTCGGAGCGGACGCCGAGCGCGCCGCGGGCCGGGTGGTCGGCGGCCACGATCAGCAGCCTGCCGTCGGCGCCCACCAGGGCGCGCCGCTTGCGGGCGGCCCACGCTTCGGTGATCCGCCACGGCTCGCGTACCCGGATCTCGGTCAGATCGGCGATGCCGGGGCGGCGCGGCGCCTGGGCGGTCATCGTCCTTCCTCCTCGCCCTTCAGCCCCGCCTCGACCTCGGCCTCGGCCGGCATCGCGGCGGCGCATTCGAGCCGGCCGGCGACGATGGCGCCGGCCACGTTCGCGAAGCGCACGACGCGGGTCAGGTCCCAGCCGCTGAGCAGGCCGTGGACCAGGGCGCCGCCGAAGGCGTCGCCCGCGCCGAGCCCGTTGACCACCGCGACGGGGAAGGGCGGCACCTCGACGCGCTCGTCCGGGGTCGCCGCGAGCACCCCCTTCGGGCCCTGCTTCACGATCGCGAGCTCCACACCCCGCTCCAGCAGGGCGTCGGCCGCCCGCTTCGGGTCGCTCTCGCCGACCGCGACCTCGCACTCCTCCCGGTTCCCGACCGCGACCGTGATCTGCTCCAGCGCCCTGCCGATCTGCGCGCTCGCCTCACCGGGGTCCGGCCAGAACATCGGCCGGTAGTCGAGATCGAGGACGGTGTGCGCGCGGCGGCCGCGGGCCTGCCACGCGGCGAAGTGCGCCGAGCGCGACGGCTCCTGCGACAGCCCCGTGACGGTGGCCCAGAAGACCCCCGCCTCGCGCACCGCCTCCAGCGGGACCTCCTCCGGCTGGATCAGCAGGTCGGGGGCGGTCGGATAGCGGTAGAAGTACAGCGGGAAATGGTCCGGCGGGAAGATCTCGCAGAAGGTCACCGGCGTCGGCGGGCCGTCCACCTCACCGGCGAAGGCGTCGTCCACGCCGAAGCGGCGCAGCTCCCGGCGGACGTAGCGGCCGAACGGGTCGCGCCCGGTCCGCGTGATGATCGCGGCCCGGCGGCCGTGCCGGGCAGCGGCCACCGTCACGTTGGTCGCGCTGCCGCCCAGGAACTTGCCGAACCGCTCCACGTCCTCCAGGCCGACGCCGTGGTCGAGCGGGTAGATGTCCACCCCGCACCGGCCCATGGCCACCAGGTCGTATGACCGCGCCATCACTCACGCCCCGCCGCGCCCGGCCCGGTCGGGGAAATCATCGCGCCGCGCCACGGGCGATCCGGCGGCGGGGTGAACGGGGTGGTCATGGCTTCCTCGATCCCTTCCATCTCGGGAGACGCCCTGGGCAGAGCGCGCGGCGACGATGTGCAGCCTGCCTCGGCACAACGGCTCACGTCAAGACTTTGTCCTGACATATTGGCATACAGTCATATGGAGAAGATGCTCCGGCACCTCGCGCCGGACCGCACCATCGAGACCCCGGTCGACCAGCGCCGATCGATGATCCACCCGGCCGGAAGATCGATGGTGTGCGGTCTGTGGCTGCATCACCCAAACGCCGGTTCCTGGGCTTCCTCCTGCTGGCCGGCCGTGGCTGGCGGCCCTCACCCTCCTCGAACTGTTCCTCCTGGTGGAGCCGACCGCGGTGGCCCTGGTGACCGGCGAGCTGGTGGGCCGCCTGGCGCAGGGCGTCGCCACGGGCACGGTCGGGCAGGGCGGACATCGCGCAGGCCGCCGAGAAGGGCGGCGCCGCCCGGGTCCTCGCCCGCCTGCCGGAGGGCGAGGAGACCCGGCTCGGCAAGGCGCTCGGCGACGGCGTCGAGCTCTCCGGCGGTCAGTGGCAGAAGGTGGCCCTGTCACGGGCGTTCATGCGCTCGACGCCGCTGCTCGCCGTGCTCGACGAGCCGACGGCCGCGCTGGACGCGGCCAGCGAGTACGAGGTCTACCAGCGCTACGCGGAGGTGGCCCAGGAGTGGCAGCACGCCACCGGCGGGATCACCCTGCTGGTCTCCCACCGGTTCGCCACATCAGGATGGCCGACCTGATCGTCGTGCTCGACGGCGGCCGCATCGCCGAGTGCGGCACGCACGCCGAGCTCATCGAGCTGTCAGGCCGGTACGCCCACCTGTACGGCCTCCAGGCCTCCGCCTACCGATGATCGCTCACGGGTGGCGGGACAGGTAGCCGCCCATCGTCCTGAACACCTCGCCGGCCGGCAGGTCGGTGCCGTCCTCGGTGCGCACCCGTTCGATCACCAGGCCGTGACTGCGGCCCCGGCGGGCCTCCGCGCCGGCGACGATGACGATGCCGTCGCCCTCGCGGATGAACACCCGGCCCGGGGTGCCGCCGTAGACACCCTTGGAGACCGAGGCCTTCAGGATGCGGAGGCGCTCGCCCTTGTAGTGGGTGAAAGCGTTGGGGTAGGGGTCGGACTGGGCGCGTACCAGCCGTTCGATGTCCTCGGCCGGCCAGTTCCAGTCGATGTTGCTGTCCTCGATCGAACGCTTGTGGAAGAAGCTGGCCTTGGTGCGGTCCTGGGGCGTCCAGTCGGTACGGCCGGAGGCGATGAGGTCCAGGGCCTCGGCGACGATCGGGCCGATGAGGTCGACCGTGCGGTGGAACAGGTCGGTGGCGGTGTCGGCCGGGCCGACCGGGACGGCGCGCTGCACGACGATGTCCCCGGCGTCCAGTTCGGCGTTCATCATGTGGGCGGTGACGCCGACCTCCTTCTCGCCGTTGATGAGCGCCCAGACGAGCGGGGAGAAGCCGGCGTAGGCCGGAAGCAGCGAGTCGTGCACGTTGAGGATGCCGTGCCGGGGCAGGGTGAGGATCTCCGGCGGTATCCAGGTGCGCCAGTTGTTGGCGACGATGAGGTCGGGCTCGACTTCCTTGAGGGCGAGCAGGAGCTCGTCGTCGGGCCGGTTGCGAAGCACGACCGGCACGCCGTGGGCCTCGGCCAGCTCGGCCACCGAGTCGCTCCAGATCTTCTCGTAGGCGTGGTCGCTCTGTGGGTGAGTGACCGCCAGCACCACGTCATGCCCGGAGTCCAGCAGGGCTTGTAGGGTGCGATGCCCCCAGGTCTGGTAACCGAACATCACGACCCGCATCGGCGCTCTCCTTGTGAGGTGAGGGGAAGAAAGGTTAGGCTCGCCTAATTAGGCGAGCCTAACCTAAGTTGGTTGCTGATTCCACCCATGGCTCCCCCTCTGGACCGCTCTCTCGAAAGGCCTTTCATGCCCACTGCCGAGCAGCCCGTCCACGACCTCGTCGGCATCGGTTTCGGACCTTCCAACCTCGCCCTGGCCATCGCGCTGCGCGAGCGGCAGGCCCGCACCGGCGAGCGAATCGACGCGGTGTTCCTGGAGAAGCAACTCTCGTTCGGATGGCACCGCGGCATGCTCCTCGAAGGCACCACGATGCAGGTCTCCTTCCTCAAGGACCTGGTCACCATGCGCAACCCCACCAGCGAGTTCGGCTTCCTGTCCTACCTGCAGGCACGCGGCCGGATGCTGGACTTCATCAACCACAAGACGATGTTCCCCTCGCGCATGGAGTTCCACGACTACCTGGAGTGGGCCGCGGCGCCCTTCGCCGACCAGGTGGAGTACGGTTCGGAGGTCGTCGCGGTCACTCCCGTCACCGTCGACGGCGCGGTGGAGTACCTCGACGTGGTGGTCCGCCAGGGCGACGGGGAGCTCAGCACCCGCCGCGCCCGCAACCTGGTCGTCGCCGTCGGCCTGGTCCCGGTGCTGCCCGACGGGATGGTCGGCGACGAACGCGTCTGGCACAGCGAGGAGCTCCTGGACAGGCTCCCCTCGCTGACCGACCCGCGCCGGCTGGTGGTGGTCGGCGCCGGCCAGAGCGCCGCCGAGGTGACCGACCACCTGCACGGCCGTTTCCCGGACGCCGAGGTGTGCGCGGTGTTCTCCAAGTACGGCTACACCCCCGCCGACGACAGCTCCTTCGCCAACCGCATCTTCGACTCCGTCGCGGTCGACCACTACTTCGCCGCGCCCGAGGCGGTCAAGGACAAACTGCGCGCCTACCACGCCTCCACCAACTACTCGGTCGTCGACCTCGACCTGATCGACGAGCTGTACCGCAGGCACTACCAGGAGAAGGTGCAGGGCAGGCAGCGGCTGCGCATCCTGAACGCCTCCCGGCTCGTCGAGGTCGCCCGGGACGCCGACGGCGTGCGCGCCACCGTCGAGTTCCTGCCCACCGGGGAACGGGCCGTCCTGGACGCCGACGCGCTCGTCTACGCCACCGGCTACCGGCCCGGCGACCCGCTGACCCTGCTGGGCGCCGTCGGCGAGCACTGCGAGCGGCTGCCCTCGGGCGACCTGCGCATCGAGCGCGACTACCGGATCGCCACCTCCCCGCACCTGCGCTGCGGCATCTACGTGCAGGGAGCCACCGAGCACACCCACGGCCTGACCTCGACGCTGCTGTCGAACACCGCCGTGCGGGCCGGGGAGATCGTCGACGCGGTGGCCGGGCGGCTGCGCACCACCTACGCGTTCTCGAGCTGACGTCTGCCGGGGTGGCGGCCGGCCGGGCCGGCCGTCATCGCAGCACCCAGGCGACATCCCTGAGCAGGGCGTGCCGCCAGCCCGCCCGATCGTGGCCCGAGGCCGAGCGCGAGACCCGCACGGTCGCGCCGGCCTGTTCGGCCAGGGTCTCGACCAGCTCGCAGTGCGGCAGCATCCGCGTCTCGTGCTCCCCCACGTCGAACGCGACCCGCAGACCGGACAGGTTGGGGCGCTCCCGCAGGCGCGCGGCGATGGCGCCGCCGACCGGTCCGCCCATGGGGTCGGCCAGGTCGGCGGCGCCGGGCGTCCACCAGAACGACCCCGACTGGCAGGCGACGCCGGACACCAGCTCCGGGAACTCCAGGGCCGCGTACATCGCGCTCAGCCCGCCGAGACTCTGCCCGGCGGCCACCAGCCGGTCCGGGTCGGCGGGTACGCCGCTCCCGGCGACCAGCGGCAGTAGTTCGTCCCGGACCGCCTCCCACAGCTCCGGCCTGCACGCGAACTCGACCTCCCTGACCCGCGCGGGCAGGAAGACGAGCGTGACCGCGGGCATCTCGCCCTGGGCGACGGCCGAGTCGAACGCGGTCATGGCCGGGTGCAGGTACAGCCAGTCGTCCCCGTCGAGCAGCAGGACCACCGGCCCGCCGCCGCCCGCCGGGTGGACCCGCACGGTGCGCCGCCCGCCGAGCCGTTCACTGCTCCAGCGGAAACGGGTGCTCGGGAGGGGCAGGACGTCTTCGGCGCCGACGGCCGGCCAGTGGGGCTGGGCGGGGGCGTCCGGGGTCGCGGCGATGGAGCGGTCACCGCCCGCGCCGGCCGGGTTCAGCGGGTCGGCGTACGCCGCGTCGTCCGTGACGAACTGGTACGTCACCCGCAGCCGCGCGGGCATGGCCACCTCGGCGTACCAGCAGTCCGTGTCGCCCCACCGGCGCAGGGGCACCGGCTCCGACCAGCTCTCGAAGCCGACGCTCGCCGGCGACCCGCGCCACAGGAACAGGGTCGCCCAGCCGTCTCCGGCGGGCACCGACGCGGGTGCCCGTGCCGCCGCCCAGAACTCGTCGGAACCCGGCTCACCGGGGAGCCCGAACTCGGCGAAGGTGTTCTCCATGCGCGGTCGTACCCCGTCCCTGTCGTCAGCCAGAAACTAAGGATATGCTTACCTAAGTTTCATGATCGAGACAGGCCCCGTGGATTGTAGGTCGATGAGTACGACTCTGGAGAAACGTCCCACGTCCGAGGCCAGAGGGGTCCACCGGCGGCGGGTAGTGGGCCTGGGCGCGCTCGCGGTGGTTCTCCTGGTCGCGGGGGCGGTGTCGCTGGCCGTCGGAGCGCGCGGGCTGAGCCTCGCGGAGGTGTGGCGGGGGTTGTTCCCGGAGCCGGGCTCCGACCAGCGGCTCACCGAGATCGCGCTCATCGTGCAGACCGTACGGGTGCCCAGGACCGTGCTTGCGATCGTGGCGGGCGTCGCGCTGGGGGTCAGCGGGGCGTTGATCCAGGGGTACACGCGCAACCCGATCGCCGACACGGGCCTGCTGGGGGTGAACTCCGGCGCCTCGTTCGCCGTGGTGTCGGTGATCCTCCTGTTCGGGCTCGCCAATCCGTACCAGTACGTCTGGTTCGCCTTCCTGGGGGCGGCGGCCGCCGGCGCCGTCGTGTTCGGGCTGGCGAGCATCGGCCGGGGGGCGGGCAGCCCGCTGACGCTCGCGCTGGCCGGGCAGGGGGTCGCGGTGTTCCTGGCGGCGATGACCACGGCGGTCGCGCTGTCGGACCAGGCGTCGCTGAACGCCCTGCGGTTCTGGAACGCGGGCACCGTGGCCGGTGTCGGATTCGACGTCATCTGGCCGGTGGTCGCGTTCATCGTGGCCGGGTTGCTGCTGGCGCTCACCACGCTGCCCGCCATCAACCTGCTCAACCTGGGTGACGACGTCGCGCGCGGGCTGGGCGTGAACATCACGCGGAGCCGGACGGTCGGCATCGTCGCCATCACCCTGCTGGCGGGCGCGACGACGGCGGCGTGCGGCCCCATCGCGTTCCTCGGGCTCATGGTGGCCCACGTGGCCCGGTATCTGACCGGGCCGGACTATCGCTGGCTGGTGCCGTGCGCGGGTCTGCTCGGCGCCGTCGTCCTGCTGGTCTGCGACATCGTGGGGCGTGTGGTGACGCGGCCGGGCGAGGTGCAGGTGGGCGTCGTCGTCGCCATCGTCGGCGCCCCGTTCTTCGCGACGCTGGTCTGGCGCGGAAAGTTCAAGACGGTATGAACGAGACAGCGGTGAAGCGGCCGGTGACACCGGGCGTGCGGTTCGGCCACGCGTCGTTCGTGTGGCGGCCCTGGATGGTGCTGGTCACGCTGCTGCTGGCGGCGGCGGCCTTTCTGGTGTTCTGCCTGTCCATCGGCACCGGGGACTTCCCCATCGGCCTGTCCCAGGTGATCGCCACGCTCTTCGGCCAGGGCGAGCGGGTCGACGAGTTCGTGATCATGGATCTCCGCATGCCGCGCGCCCTGGCCGGGCTCGTCGTGGGGGTCGCGCTGGGGGTGTCCGGGGCGATCACGCAGTCGATCGCGCGCAACCCGCTGGCCAGCCCGGACGTGCTGGGGATCACCGGGGGCGCGAGCGCGGTCGCGGTGTTCCTGGTGACGGTCTCGGGCGGGGCCGCCACGGCGATCGTCAACTCCGTGGGCCTGTCCGCGGCGGCGCTCGCGGGCGGTCTCGGCACCGGGCTGCTGGTGTACTTCCTGGCGTGGCGGCGCGGGATCGACGGCCTGCGGCTCATCCTCATCGGCATCTCGGTGAGCGCCGTGATGGAGGCGATCACGATCTGGCTGCTGGTCACGGCCGACATCCGGGACGTGGCCCGGGCCCAGGCGTGGCTGGTCGGCTCGCTGGACAACCGGTCGTGGGGCGAGGTCTGGGTGGCGTTGTGGTGCGCGCTCGCCCTCCTGGCCGTGGTGTCGTGCGTCGCGTTCCAGCTCAGGCCGCTGCACTTCGGCGACGAGGTCGCGGCGGGCCTGGGGGTGCGGTACTCGCTGGTGCGGGCGGTCCTGCTGCTGTGCGCGGTGCTGCTGGCCGGCGTGGCGGTGAGCGCGGCTGGCCCGGTCCCGTTCGTCGCACTGGTGGCGCCGCAGGCGGCGATGCGCCTGTCGCGGTGTCCGACGCCGCCGCTGGTGGTCTCCGGGCTGGTGGGCGCGCTGCTGCTGCTCGGCGCGGACCTGGTGGCGCGTACGGCGCTGCCGGTCAGCCTCCCGGTCGGCCTCGTCACCGCCGCGATCGGGGGCCCTTTCCTCGTCTACCTCCTGGTGCGGGCGAACCTAAGAAAGTAAGGTTAGGCTAACCTAATCTCCGCGTGTTACGGTTCCAGTGGATCGCACGAAAGCAAGGGATTCCGAATGCTCCTCCAGCGAACAACAGGTACGAAGACCTTGCGGCGGGTCGCAGCGGTGTTGTCCGCTGCGGCATTAGGCGCGGGCCTCCTCACGGGATGCGGTTCCGGCTCGGCGGACAAGCCGAGCGGTGACACCACCGCGGCCGCCACGGGCGGCGGCGGCGCGTTCCCGGTGACCGTGGAGCACGCGTTCGGGTCCACGCAGATCACCAAGGCTCCCCAGCGGGTCGTCTCCGTCGGCTACACCGACGACCAGGCCATCCTGGCCTTCGGCATCAAGCCGGTCGGCATGGTCGACCAGTATCCGAACCCGCCGGGCAAGACCCCCGACATCAACACCCAGTGGCCCTGGGTGAAGGACAAGTGGGGCGACACCCGCCCCGAGGTCATCATGAACAACGGGGACTCCGGCCCCAACTACGAGAAGATCGCCGCCCTGCGGCCCGACCTGATCATCGCGGTCTACTCCGAGATCGACCAGGCCGCCTACGACCGGCTCTCCAAGATCGCTCCGACGGTGGGCCGCACCAAGACCGAGAAGGAGCCGTTCAGCGCGCCGTGGCAGGACAACGCGCTGCACATCGCCAAGGCGCTCGGCAAGGCCGATGAGGGCGCCGAGCTGGTGCAGGGCATCCAGGACAAGCTCGACGCCGCCCGCAAGGAGCACCCGGAGTTCGCCGACCGCACCGCCGTCGCGGTGTCCTGGTACAAGAACTCGGTCGCGCCGTTCACCACCACCGACGTGCGCGGACGCCTGGTGTCGGGCATCGGCTTCAAGGGCGCGACCGAGATCGACAAGATCGCGGGCGGCAGCTTCTACACCGTGCTCTCCCCCGAGCGCATCGACCTGATCGACGTCGACCACATCTTCGTCATCGCCGACCAGGCGGACCAGACGGCGCTGAAGAACTTCAAGCTGTTCGCCAACCTGCCCGCGGTCAAGGGCGGCAAGGTGTCGTACCTGCTGGACAGCGAGGGCCCGGCGATCGGCGCGGCCATGTCGCAGGGCACGCTGCTGTCCCTGCCGTACGCGATCGACGAGCTCGTCAAGTCGGCGGTCTAGTGATGCCGGTGAACGTGTCCTGTCCCCGGCCTGCCGGGGACCGGGTGTGAGCACCGCGGACACGCGCGTCGCCCCGGCCATCCTGCGCACGGCGACCGGGCGCGAGGCCACCCGATGGGTCGCGGCGTACTGCCGCGAGGTGCCCTGGCTGACGGGCGCCACCGTGCTCACCGCGGTGGCCGCGGCGGCACTCCAGGTGCTGCCCCTGCTGCTGCTCGGCCGGGTGGTCGACGGGGTGGTCGCGGGCGAGCCGCGCTCGATCCTGGTCACGGTCGGGGTGCTGATGGTGACCGCCGCGCTGCTCGGCTCGGCGGCCACCACGGCCTCGACGTACCTGATCGGGCGGCTGGGCGCGGACCTGCTCGCGCGGCTGCGGGAAGGCGCCGTCCGGGCGGTGCTGGGCATGCCGAGCGCGCGGATCGAGCAGGTCGGCCGGGGCGACGTGCTGTCCAGGGTCGGCGACGACGTGGCCGTGGTGTCCAAGGGCATCCGTACGGCGGTCCCCACGGTGTTCTCGTCGGGCGTGCTGGTCGTCATCGCCACGGCCGGCATGTTCGGGCTGGACTGGCGGCTCGGCCTGGCGGGCGCCGGCGCGCTGCCCGCGTACGCGCTGGCCCTGCGCTGGTATCTCCCCCGGTCCGCGCCGCTCTACCAGAAGCAGCGGGAGGCGCAGGCCGATCGCGCGCAGGCGCTGATCAGCGGCCTGAACGGGATCGGCACCGTCCGCGCGTACCGCCTGGAGGAGGCCTTCCGCGAGCAGGTCACCCGCGAGTCGTGGCGGGTGCGCGATCTCGGCGTCGAGGTGTTCCGGTTCTTCGGCCGGTTCGTCGGCAGGGAGAACCGCGCCGAGTTCATCGGGCTGGTCCTGATTCTCGTGGTGGGCTACGTCCTGCTGGAGGCCGGCGCCGTCACCTTGGGCGAGGCGTCGGTGGCGCCGCTGCTGTTCCACCGGCTGTTCAATCCGCTGGGCGCCATCCTGTTCACCTTCGACGAGGCGCAGAAGTCGGGCGCGAGCCTGACCCGGCTCGTCGGGGTGCTGGGCGAGGCCACGGAGGAGCGGCTGGTGGGCCGGGTGGCGGCGGACGCCGGGCCGTACCCCGTGGTGGTCGAGGGGCTGACCTTCAGCTATCCCGGCTCCGGGCGGCCGGTCCTGCGGGAGGTCGATCTGACGATCCCGGCGGGCGGCTCGCTGGCGCTGGTGGGGGCGACGGGCGCGGGCAAGTCGACCCTGGCGGCGCTGATCGCGGGCATCGGCACCCCGCAGGCCGGGTCGGTGCGCATCGGCTCGACCGACCTCGCCGGGCTGGACGAGGCCGGCGCGCGGGCCCTGGTGAGCATCCTGACGCAGGAGACGCACGTGTTCTCCGGTCCGCTCGCCGGCGACCTGCGGCTGGCCGCGCCGGAGGCGAGCGACGACGAGCTGATGGACGCGTTGCGCAGGGTCGGCGCCGACGCGTGGGTCGCGGCGCTGCCCGACGGGCTGGACACCGTGGTCGGCGAGGGCGGTGAGCGGCTGGACGGCACCAAGGTCGCCCAGATCGCCCTGGCCCGGCTCGTACTGGGCCGATCGCCGGTGGTGGTGCTGGACGAGTCGACCGCGGAGGCGGGCAGCCAGGGCGCCGCCGAGCTGGAGCGGGCCGTGGCCGCCGCGTGCCTGGGCCGCACCACGCTGTTCGTGGCGCACCGGCTGACCCAGGCGACGGCGGCCGACCGCATCGCCGTGCTCGACGCGGGACGCGTCGTGGAGCAGGGCACCCACGAGGAACTGGTGGCTCTGGGCGGCAGGTACGCGCGGCTGTGGCGCGCGTGGCAAGAACCTTCATCCTTCGAAAGGGACGGCTGAGTCTTCGATGACGGAACCGAGCACTCGTCTCGCACTGCTCTCTCCCGCGCGCCTGGCCGACGTGCGCCGGCGGACCGGCGACTACTCCGACCGGACCATCGCCAAGGCGTGCGCCATCGGGCTGGCCTACTGGGCGAGCGGCCAGAGCCCCGACAGCCTCGACCTCACCTCCGGCACCCTGTTCGCCGACGTCCTCGGATGGGCCGACAACGGCGGGGACGGGGTCGCCGGCTGGGAGGTCGGCGCGGACGGCCGCAGCATCACCGTCCCCGAGGGCGTCGCGCCGGCCGACGCGCAGCTCGCCCTGGACGACCTGGCCGACTTCCCGGACCGGCCCATCGGCACCATCGGCCCGTCCAGCGTGGCTGCCCGGCTCGCGGCCCTGGCCGAGTGGAACGACAACGACGTCGACCGGGTCCGCCCGACCATCGTGGAGATGTTCCGCGAGCAGGCCAGGACCAGGCCGGACGCCGTCGCCATCGTCGACGGGAACCGGTCGCTGACCTACCGCGAGGCGGCCGAGCTGTCCAACCAGCTGGCCCACCACCTGATCGACGGCGGGCTCACCGCCGAGCAGATCGTCGGCATCTCGCTGGGCCGCTCCGCCGAGATGGTGATCGGCCTGCTGGGCGTGCTCCAGGCGGGGGGCGCGTTCGTGCCGCTCGACCCGCAGTGGCCCGCCGCGCGCCGGGCGGTCGTCATCGAGGACGCCGGGGTCGTGGCGCAGCTCAACGGCTCCGGCGAGCACGCCGCGGGCGAACCGGAGGCCGTGGCCGTCGACCTCGACGACTGGCGGTTCGGCTCGTATCCGACGGAGAACACCGAGATCGCCGTCCCCGGTCCCGCCCTGGCGTACGTGATCTTCACGTCCGGTTCGACCGGCCGGCCCAAGGGCGCGATGATCCGCCACGAGGCGATCAGCGAGCGCCTGCTGTGGCAGTCCCGCGAGATCCTGGGTTTCGGCCACGACGACGCCTCGCTGTTCAAGGCGCCGCTGTCGTTCGACATCTCCATCAACGAGATCTTCCTGCCGCTGGTGTGCGGCGGCCGGCTGGTCGTCCTTCGGCCCGGCGGCGAACGCGACCCGCACCACCTGCTGAGCGTGATCGCCGAGCAGCGCGTCACCTTCACCTACCTCGTGTCGTCCATGCTGGACGTGCTGCTGGAGATCGCGGGCGACTCCGGGCGGCTGGACAGCCTGCGGCACGTGTGGTGCGGCGGCGAGGTGCTGACCCCGGAGCTGTACGAGCGGTTCCGCACCCGGCTCGACATCCCCATGTACCACGGCTACGGCCCGGCCGAGACGACGATCGGCGTCTCGCACGTCATCTACCGGGGCGCGGCCGAACGCCTGTCGACGTCGATCGGCAAGGCCAACCCCAACACCGAGCTGTACGTGCTGGACGAGGAGCTGCGCCCGGTCCCGGTCGGCGTCGGCGGCGAGCTGTACGTGGGCGGCTTCCTCCTGGGCCGCGGGTACGTCAACGCGCCCGGCCTGACGGCGTCCCGGTTCGTGGCGAACCCCTTCGCCGGCGACGGGTCCCGGCTGTACCGGACCGGCGACCTCGCGCGGTTCGCCCCGGACGGGTCGCTGGACTTCCTCGGCCGGGCCGACAACCAGATCAAGATCCGCGGCATGCGGCTGGAGATCGAGGACGTCGAGATCGGCCTCGCGGAGCACCCCAAGGTGCGCCACACCTGCGTCGTCGCGAAGAAGAACGCGGCGGGCGGCACCTACCTGGTGGGGTACGTGATCCCGGCGGCCGGGAGCGGCGACCTGCGGGCGGACGAGGTCAAGGCGTGGGCCGCCGAGCACATGGTCGAGTACATGGTGCCCGCGCACGTCGTCGTGATGAAGGAGTTCCCGCTCACCGCCAACGGCAAGCTGGACCGGGGTGCCTTGCCGGAGCCGGCGGTCGAGACCGGCGCGATCGTCGCGCCGGCCACCGAGAACGAACGCCTGGTGTGCGCGGCGGTCGCGTCGGTGTTGCGGCTGGAGGAGGTCGGTGTCGACCAGAACTTCTTCCGGCTCGGCGGCGACAGCATCCTGGCGATCTCGCTGCTGAGCGCGCTGCGCGACGCGGGCCTCCACCTCACGGCGACGCAGATCTTCGCCGCCCGCAACGTGGGAGCGCTGGCGGCGGCGGCCACCCGCGACGACGTCTCCACGGTGGATCGCGGGGACGTCGCGACCGGCCCTGTCGC
The DNA here is from genome assembly GCF_043496855.1 of Nonomuraea sp. JJY05. NCBI lineage: Bacteria > Bacillati > Actinomycetota > Actinomycetes > Streptosporangiales > Streptosporangiaceae > Nonomuraea > Nonomuraea sp. JJY05. The sequence goes on along the minus strand of NZ_JBIEIS010000033.1, from coordinate 47,799 downwards.
GGGGGCGCCCATCGTGCAGTGGCTCGGCGAGCGCACGGACGCGATCGACGGCTTCGTGCAGTCGGTGGTGCTGAACACCCCCGCCCACCTGTCCGCCGGCGCCCTCGGCGAGCTGCTCGCGGCCCTGGTCAGGCGGCACGACATGCTGCGCGCCAAGCTGGTGCGCGGCGACCGATGGGGCTTCGACATCCCGGCGGCGGACCAGGCGGTCGCCGGGTGGCAGGAGAGCGACCGGCCGCTCGACGAGTGCGTGGAGCTCGCCACCGGCGGGCTGGACCCGGACAACGGCGTGATGCTCCGTGCCGTCTGGCGGCGCGCGGCACGGCAGCTCGTCCTGGTCGCCCATCATGTGGTGATCGACGGCGTCTCCTGGCGGATCCTGATGGAGGACCTGGCCACGGCCTGGCGGCAGCTCACGTCCGGTGCGCCGATCGAGCTGCCGCCGGTGGGCACGTCGTTCCGGCGCTGGACGCAGCTGCTGGAGCGCGCGGCGTTCGACGCGGACCGCGACTACTTCCAGCGCCCCCTGCCGGGAGCGGACGGGCCGTTGGGCAGGCGTGCGCTGTCCGCGTCCGACACCGTCGCGCGTGAGAGGACCCGGGTCGTCCCGGTCGGCCCCGAGGTCACCGCCGCGCTGCTGGGCGAGATCCCGGCGAGGTTCCACGCGGGCGTCAACGACGTGCTGCTGACCGCGCTCGCCGTCGCCCTCGCCCGGTGGCGCCGCGACCTCGGACAGGACCAGACGTTCGCGCACATCGAGCTCGAGGGCCACGGCCGCGAGGGACGTTTCGTGGCGGACGCCGCCGGCTACGAGCCGGACCTGTCGCGGACCGTGGGCTGGTTCACCACGCTGTTCCCGGTGACCGTGGACCCCGGCGCGACGGCGGACTTCACCGCCCCCGCCTACCTGTCCGCGGCGCTCAAAATGGTCAAGGAGGACCTCGCCCGGGTGCCGAGCAACGGCGTCTCCTACGGCGCCCTGCGCTACCTGACCGGCACCCGGTTCGACGCGCCCGCCCCGCAGGTGCTGTTCAACTACCTGGGCCGTTACGACGCGGGCGCCTCCGGGGACTGGCGGCTCGCGGGCGCGACGGGGCAGCTGGGCGAGAAGCGCGACCCGGGGATGCGGCTGCCGCGCGCCCTGGAGTTCAACGCGATCGCCGAGCCCGGCGCGAGCGGCGAGTACGAGCTGCTCACCACCATCTCCTGGCCGGACGGGCTGTTCGCGGAGGAGGACGTCGCGACGATCGGCGCGTACTTCCGGGCGGCCCTGACCGGGCTGGCCGCGCTCGACCAGGGCGGCCACTCCCCCAGCGACTGCGCCGGGGTGTCGCTCACGCAGGCCGACGTCGACGCCCTGGACGGCCCGGCGCTGCGGGACATCCTGCCGCTGACCCCGTTGCAAGAGGGCCTGTACTTCCACTCGGTCTTCGACGACGACTCGGCGGGCAGCTACGTCGAGCAGCAGATCATGACGCTGGACGGTGACGTGGACGCCGGCCGGCTCGCGGCGGCGGCCACCCGGCTGTTCGAGCTGTTCCCGAACCTGGCCGCGCGGTTCGTGGCCCTCGCCGACGGCCGCGTGGTCTCGGTGCTGGACAGCGGGGTGGCGGCGCCGTTCACCACGCTGGAGCGCCCCGGCATCACCGAGGCCGAGATCCGCGACTACGCCGAACGGGATCGCCGCGCCGGGTTCGACCTGGCCGCCGGCCCGCTGATGCGATTCACCCTCATCCGCACGGGTTCCGGAGGGAACGTCCTGGTGCAGACCGTGCACCACATCATCGCCGACGGCTGGTCGGTGCCGCCGATGCTGCGCGCACTGCTGGCCGAGTATCACGCGCCGTGGACGGCGTACCCGCAGGGCGGCTTCGCCGACTACGTGCGCTCGCTGGCCGCGCGCGACGACGGCGAGAGCGACCGGGTATGGCGCGATCAGCTCGCCGGCCTGCCCGGCCCCTCGCTGGTCGCCGAGGGGCACACGCCGTCCGGCCGGTTCGCCGAGACCGCCGTGGAGCCGGACGACGACGTCGAAGCGGCCGCCCGGTCGGCGGGCGTGCCGCTGAGCGTGGCGGTGCACAGCGCGTGGGCGGTGACGCTGGGCGGCATCCTGCCCGGCCAGGACGTGGTGTTCGGCTCCACGGTGTCCGGGCGCGACGCGGACTTTCCCGGCGTCAAGGACATGGTGGGCCTGCTCATCAACACGATCCCCGTACGCGTGCGATGGGACGGCGCCACCACGGCGCGCGAGCTGCTCGCCTCGGTGCGGGACCACCAGAGCGCGGTGCTGCCGCACCAGCATGTCTCCCTGACCAGGATCGGCCGCCAGGCCGGCGGCGGCCCCCTGTTCGACACCCTGGTGGTGTTCGACGTCGCGACCGACGTGGACGCGCTGCGCGGGCCCGGCGACGAGTTCGCCATCACCGGCATCGCGAACGAGGGCGCCCCGCACTACCCGTTGACGCTGGTGGTGGAGCGCGCGCCCCACGGCCGGGCGCGCTTCAACCTGATCTACGACACCGAGCTGCTGCGGGAGAAGCGCGCCCGGGCGATCCTGCGTGCCTTCACCCAGATGCTGACCGGCCTGCTCACCCGGCCGGACGACCTGGTGCCGGACGGCGCCCGGCCGGACGGACCCGGGCAGCCCGCGCGGGCCACCTCGGCGACGCTGGGCGAGCTGTTCGACGCCGCCGCGGAGCGCGACCCGGCCGCCACCGCCGTCACCCAGTGCGGCCTCGACGGCGGCGCCCGGTCGCTGACCTACGGCGAGCTGGCGCGGGCGAAGAACGAGCTGGCCTCGGCACTGCGCGCGGCCGGGGTCGGGCCGGGCAAGCGGGTCGCGGTCGCCGTGCCGCGCTCCGTCGAGCAGGTCGTCGCCCTGGTCGCGATCGTCAGCGCGGGCGGCGCGTACGTGCCGCTGGATCTGGCGTACCCGGACGAACGGCTGGAGTACATCCTCGCCGACGCCGCCCCGCAGGTCGTGCTCGTGGACCGGGACCAGCGGGACCGGTTCGCGGAGCTGGCGGCCCGCGCGGGCGTGCCGGCCCGCGTGCTCGTGCAGGGGGACGAGCTGCCGGTGGACGCCACCGCGCCCGAGGTGAGCCCGCACGACCCGGCGTACGTGATCTACACCTCCGGATCGACCGGCAAGCCCAAAGGGGTCGTCGTCCCGCACTCCAGCGTGGTGTCGCTGCTCGCGAACACCCGGCCCGGCATGGACTTCGGCCCCGGCGACGTGTGGGTGCAGTTCCACTCCTACTCCTTCGACTTCGCGGTGTGGGAGCTGTGGGGCGCGCTGGCGCACGGCGGCGAGCTGCTGGTGCCGGAGTACGGGCTGACCCGCTCCCCGGCCGACTTCCACCGGCTGGTCCGCGAGCGCGCGGTGACCGTGCTCAACCAGACCCCGTCGGCGTTCTACCAGTTCATGGAGGCCGACCGGCACGCCGGCGAGCCGGTCACGGCGCTGCGCCGGATCATCTTCGGCGGCGAGGCGCTGGACCTCGGGCGGCTGCGCGGCTGGGTCGAGCGGCACGGCACGCGCTCGCCCGAGCTGGTCAACATGTACGGCATCACCGAGACCACCGTCCACGTCACGCACCGGGTGCTGACCGACGAGGACTTCGCCGCCGGCGACGACGTCAGCCCCATCGGCGGCCCGATCCCCGGCCTGGTCACCTACCTGCTCGACGACCGGCTCCGGCCGGTGCCGCCGGGCCGGGTGGGCGCCATCTACGTCGCCGGGGACCAGGTGTCGCTCGGCTACCTGGGCAGGCCGGGGCTCACCGCGAGCCGGTTCGTGGCCAACCCGTTCGCGGGCGACGGCTCCCGCATGTACCACACGGGCGACCTCGCCCGCCGCACGCTCGACGGCGAGCTGGAGTTCGCCGGCCGCGCCGACGACCAGGTGCAGCTCAAGGGGTTCCGCATCGAGCTCGGCGAGGTGGAGTCCGCGATCAGAGAGCTCGACGGCGTGGTCGACGCGGCCGTCACCGTGGCCGGAAGCGGTGATCACCTGGTCGCGCACGTCGTGGGCCGGGTACCCGGCGACGTCACCGGCCTGCTGTCGGCGAAGCTGCCCGCGCACATGGTGCCGCGCCGGGTGCTGCGGGTCGACGCCCTGCCGCTGACGGTCAACGGCAAGCTGGACCGCAAGGCCCTGAGCGAGCATGCCGAGCAGGACGACCGCGAGCACGCCGCGCCGCAGGACACCCCGGTGCCCGCGGGCGACTCCGCGCTCGCCGCGCTGGTCGGCATCTTCGCCGACGCGCTGCCCGGCTGCGAGGTGGACGGCGACACAGACTTCTTCAGGGCCGGAGGCGACAGCATCGTCGTCATCACCGTGGTCAACCGGGCCAGGGCGCTCGGACTGACGATCACTCCACGGGAGGTGTTCCTGCTCAGGACGCCGCGCGCACTCGCCGGGCACCGGGGAACGCCTCAGGCCACGCAGGCCACGCAGGCCATGTCCGCGGGTCCCGAGGACGGCCCGGTGACGCCGACGCCGATCATCCTGCGCCAGCGGGAGCTGGGCGGCTCTCTCGCCCGCTTCGCCCAGGCCAGGACGCTGGTTGCGCCCGAGGGGGCCGGGTTGGCGGACGCCGAGCGCGCCGCGAACGCCGTCGTGGCCGCGCACCCGGCGCTCCGGCTGCGGCTGCGCGTCGAGCACGGCGTGTGGGCGCTGCGCACCGAACCCGCCCGCGAGGTCACCGTCGCCCGCACGGACGCGACCGACGCGACGGCCGTCGCGAACGAGGCCGCCGGACGGCTCGATCCCGCGTCCGGGGAGATGATCGCGTTCTCGTGGCTGGCGGCGAGCCGGACGCTGGTGGTCACCGTGCACCACCTCGCCGTCGACTCGGTGTCCTGGCTGGTCCTGCTGGACGACCTGGCCGCCGCCATGCGCGGGTCGGCCCTGACCGCGCCGACCACGTCCTACGCCGAGTACGCCGACGCGCTGGCGACGGGGTCCGCCCAGGTGATCGACGACCTCGGGCACTGGGTCACCACGCTCGAAGCGCCCCCGCTGCTGCCCGTGGCCGAAGGGCTGCGCGAGATCATGGTCGAGGTCGCGCCCGAGGCGAGCGCCCTCGTGACGCGTACCGCGCCCGCGACACTCGGCGTCGGCGTCACCGAGCTGCTGTGCGGCGCGCTGCGGACGGCGCTGACGTATGTCCAGCCGTCACCCACGGACCTCGCGATCGAGCTGGAGCGGCACGGCCGGGTCCCGGTGCTCGAACACCACGACTACACCCGCACGGTCGGCTGGTTCACCTCCATCGCGCCCGTACGGCTCACCGCGCACACCGACCCCGTCGCGGCGGCGCGCGAGGTCGCGGCACGACAGCCGGACGAGCGCGGGCACGTCGCCTACGGCCAGCTCAGGTACCTCAACCCGCAGACGGCACCGCTGTTGAACGCGCGCCCGCAGGTGCTGTTCAACTACCTCGGCCGGGGCAGCGAGTCCCAGGCGCTCCAGATCGCCGGCGGCGACCCGGGCAGCCCGTACGCGGTCGAGGTCAACGCGTGGATCGACGCGGCCACCGGAAGCCTGCGCGCGGCCTTCACCCTCGCCGACGGCGTCCCCGACGAGCTCGCCGAGCACTGGCGGTGCGCCCTGGAGCGGATCGCGGAGGCCGCGGCGACGGCCGAGTGGACGGCACCGGTCACCCCGCTCCAGAAGGGCCTGTTCTTCCAGGCCCAGCTGGCGGGGCCGGCCGGGCACTACGTCGCCCAGAACTACTTCACCTTCGACCGGCGGCTGGACACCGGTGCCCTGGCAGAGGCGATGGCGTACGTGATCGCGCGGCACCCGGTCGTGGGCGCCGGTTTCACCACCGACGCCGGCGGTGACCCCGTCCAGGTCCTCGCGGCGGGCCGGCGGGTCGACGTCCGCACGGTCGAGCTGTCGACGGATGCGGAGGTGGAGGCCCTGAGCGCCCGGGACCGCGACACGGGCTTCGACCCGGGCGAGCCGCCGCTGATCCGGCTGACCGTGGTGCGCCTGCCCGGCGACCGCGACGGGCTGCTGCTGAGCTACCACCTGCTGCTGTGGGACGGCTGGTCACGCGAGATCGTGCTACGGGACCTGTTCGACGCCTATCAGGCCGTCGTCGCGGGACAGCCGCCGGCCCCGGCCCCGGCCACGCCGAGCTTCGAGGACTACGCCCGGGCGCTCGCCGCCAGGGACCTCGCCCCGTCGGAACGCTTCTGGGCGGAGCACCTGACCGGCCTCCCGGGCCCGACGCTGCTCGCCGGACCCTCGCCGTCGCTGCCGGACGAGCTGCCGCGCGCCCTCGTGCGCACGCTGCGGGCCGAGCAGTCGGACCTGCTGCGCGAAGCGGCCAGGACCCACGGCGTCACGCTGAACTCGGTGCTGACCGGCGCGTTCGGCCTGCTGCTGGGCGCGCACACGGGCCGGAGCGAGGCGGTGTTCGGCGTGACCGTCTCCGGCCGGGAGGGCGAGGGCCTGTCCGGCATCGTCGGGGTGCTGCTCAACACCGTGCCCATGTGGACGCGGGCCCGGCCGGACGACACGGTCAGGGAGTACCTGTCCGCCGTGCAGGCGGCCAGGGTCGCGGCGATGGAGCACGAGCACCTGGGGCTCGGCGAGATCCAGCGGGCCAGCGGGCACGACACGCTGTTCGACAACCTGTTCGTGCTCCAGAACTTCCTGGACCTGGACGCGCTCGCCACCATGAACGCCCGGCACGGCATCACCGAGGTGCGCGCCGAGGACTCCACGCACTACCCGTTCACCTGGGTCGTCACGCCCGGCGACCGGCTCACGATCAAGCTGGAGCATCGCGACGGCGACGCGGAGCGCGCCCGCCGCCTCCTGGACGACTACGTGCGCGTGCTCGAGGAGCTGGCCCGCTCGACCGGGCCGGTGGGCGCGCTGCGGGGTCTCGGGCCGGAGCCCGAGCCGGCCGTACGTACGCAGGTCGGCACGGACACCGTGGTCGACCGGTTCGACCGGGCGGCGGACAGCAGCCCGCAGCGGGTCGCGCTCGTCGCCCACGGCCGGACCATGACATTCGCCCAGCTCAGGGACCGCAGCCGCGCGGTGGCGGGGGTGCTCGCCCGGCGCGGCATCGGGCCCGAGACGACCGTGGGCCTGGCGATCCCGCGCTCTCTCGACTCGATCGTGGCGCTGTTCGCCGTGCTGCGCGCCGGGGCCGCGTACGTGCCGCTGGAGCTGGACCACCCGGACGAGCGGATCGCCGCGATCGTCGCGGACGCCCGCCCGGACGTGATCCTCACCGTGAGCGCGGTCGCCCCCCGGCTGACCGGCGACCTGATCGAGCTGGACCGCCCCCTGCCCGAGGCCGAGCCGTTCACGACGTTCGCGCCGGACGACCCGGACCGCCTGCGGCACCCGGCGTACACCATCTACACCTCCGGCTCGACCGGGAAGCCCAAGGGCGTGGTGACCGAGTACGCCGGGCTCACGAACATGCTGATCAACCACCAGCGCCGGATCTTCGAACCGGTGCTGGCGCGGCACGCGCACCGGCTCTTCCGGATCGCGCACACCGTGTCGTTCGCGTTCGACATGTCGTGGGAGGAGCTCCTGTGGCTCGCCGATGGCCACGAGGTGCACATCTGCGACGAGGAGCTGCGGCGCGACGCGCCCCGGCTGGTCGAGTACTGCCTGGAGCACGGGATCGACGTCATCAACGTCACCCCCACCTACGCGCAGCAACTGGTGGCCGAGGGCCTGCTCGACGACCCCGCGCGGCGGCCCGCGCTGGTGCTGCTGGGCGGCGAGGCGGTCACCCCGGCGCTGTGGCGCCGGCTGGCCGAGACCGAGGGGACGGTCGGCTACAACCTGTACGGCCCCACCGAGTACACCATCAACACCCTCGGCGTCGGCACCTTCGAGTGCCAGGACCCGGTGGTGGGCGTGGCGATCGACAACACCGGCGTGTACGTGCTGGACCCGTGGCTGCGGCCCGTGCCGGACGGCGTGCCCGGCGAGCTGTACGTGTCGGGCATCGGCATCGCGCGCGGCTACCTCGGGCAGCCCGCCCAGACCGCGCACCGGTTCGTCGCCTGCCCGTACGGCGAACCCGGCGAGCGCATGTACCGCACCGGCGACCTCGTGGTGCGCCGGCCCGACGGGAACCTGATGTACCTGGGCCGCACCGATCAGCAGGTCAAGATCCGGGGGCACCGGGTCGAGCCGGGCGAGGTCGAGGCCGCGTTCGAGGCGCACCCGGCGGTGCGGTTCGCCGCCGCGGTCGCCCAGCCGGACCCGCAGGTCGACGGCGCGTACCGGCTGGCCGCCTACCTCGTGCTGGGCGACTCCGACCTCGCGACGGTCGCCGCGGAGGTGGGCGCCGGGCTGCCGGACTTCCTGCGCCCGACGCATTACGCCCAGGTCGACGCCATCCCGCTGACCGTGAACGGGAAGGCCGACGCCAAGGCGCTGCCGGAGGCCAGGCCGCTGGGCGCGCTGACCACGGCGGGCGAGCGCGGCCCGGAGACCGAGACCGAGACCGTGGTGTGCGAGTTCTTCGCCGAGGCGCTGGACCTGGACGACGACGAGGTGAGCGCGGTGAGCGACTTCATGTCCCTCGGCGGGCACTCCATGCTGGCGGTGCGGCTGATCGGGCTGCTCCGCCGCGAGTACGGTCCCGTGATCACCATTCGTGACCTGTTCGCCCTGCGGACCCCCGAAGCGATCGCCCGGCACCTCGATGACAACTGCTGACCGTACGGGGTCCGGCATCCTGCGGACCGCACTGCGCCGCAACGCGGGCGCCATGGCCTGGGGCACCGTCCTCATGGGCATGTACCAGGCCGGCGAGACCGCCTTCCCCATCGCGCTCGGCCTGATCGTCGAGCACACGATGCGCGAGCGCAGCCTCGGCGCGCTCGCGTTGTCGATCGCCGCGCTGGCCGTGATCATCACGACGGTGTCGCTGTCGTGGCGGTTCGGGATGCGCATCCTGCAGAAGGCGAACACGACCGAGGCGCACCGCTGGCGGGTGCGGGTCGCGGCCTGCGGGCTCCAGCCGGTGGCCAGGGACGTCGACCTCAAGTCCGGGGAGGTCCTGACCATCGCCACCGAGGACGCCGACCAGACCGCCGACATCATCGAGGTGGTGCCGCTGCTGGTCAGCTCGCTGGTCGCGGTGCTGGTCACGGCGGTCGCGCTGGGCACGGCCAACGTGTGGCTCGGCGTGCTGGTGATCGTGGGAACCGTCGCGATCCTGTCGATCCTGAGCGTGCTGTCCAGGCGGATCGGCGCCGGCACCCGCGAGCAGCAGGCCCGGGTGGCCCGGGCGGGCGCGAAGGTCGCCGACCTGATCACCGGCCTGCGCCCGCTGCACGGCTTCGGCGGCACCCACGCGGCGTTCCTGTCCTACCGGAGGGTCAGCTCGGAGGCGAGGAGCCAGGCGATCATCGTCGCCAAGGTGAACGGCGCGTACGCCGGCGCCGCGCAGACGCTCAACGCGGTCCTCGCCACCGCGGTGACCCTGACGGCGGGGTGGCTGGCGTTCGACGGCCGGATCACCATCGGGCAGCTCGTCATGGCCGTGGGGCTGGCGCAGTTCATCATGGAACCGCTCAAGCTGTTCTCGGAGATGCCGAAGTACGTGATGATCGCGCGCGCGTCGGCCGAGCGGATGGCGCTGGTGCTGGCCGCGCCCGCGGTGATGACGCCGGGGGCGCAAAGCCCGTCCGCGGGCGGAGACCTGGAGGTCGACAGCGTCCGGTACGGGTCGCTGCGCGAGCTGAAGTTCCACGTGTCCGCCGGCGAGTTCGTGGCGATCGCCGCCTACCGGCCGCGCGCGGCGGCCGATCTCGCCTCGATCCTGGCGGTGAACGTCCCGCCCGGCGCGTACGAGGGGGTGGTGCGGGTCAGCGGGCGGGAGATGGAGGACCTGTCGGTCGAGGCGGTCCGCGAGCGCATGCTGGTGAACCCGTACGACGGGGAGATCTTCGCGGGCACCCTGCGCACGAACATCGACCCGGCGGGCACCGGCCGCCTGCTCCCCGAGGCCGTCGAGGCGTCCATGCTGATCGACGTCGTCGCCCTGCACCCCGAGGGGCTCGACTACGGCGTCCGCGACCGGGGCGCCAACCTCTCCGGCGGGCAGCGCCAGCGGCTGTCCCTGGCCCGCGCCCTCGCCGCCGACGCCGACATCCTCGTCCTGCACGACCCGACGACGGCCGTCGACGCGGTCACCGAACAGCTCATCGCGCGCAACCTCGCGCAGCTGCGCCGGGGCCGGACCACCGTCGTGATCACCAGCAGCCCGGCCCTCCTGGACGCCGCCGACCGGGTCCTGGTCCTGGACGACGGCGTCATCACCGCGGAGGACACCCATCGCAACCTGCTCACCACCGACGAGAACTACCGCCTGGCCGTGGCCCGGTGAACCCAGAAGGGACGAAGCATGACCACCAACCCGTTCGACGACGCCGACGGCCGCTTCCTGGTCCTGGTGAACGCCGAGAACCAGCACTCCCTGTGGCCCTCCTTCGCCGAGGTCCCCGCCGGCTGGACCGTCGTCCTCCCCGAGAGCGGCCGCGCCGCCTGCCTGGACTACATCGAGCGGCACTGGACCGACCTGCGCCCCCGTTCGCTGGCCGAGGGGCTCAGCTGAGCACGCAGCTCACCTGGGGCGGCGTGTTGGTCGCGTTGTTCCAGGTGGCGTTGAAGCCGTACGCGGTCGACGCGCCGACCGGCAGGCTGCCGTTGTAGGAGGCGTTGCGTGCCGTGACGGTGGCGCCGTTCTGCGTGAGTACGGCGTTCCACGATTCGCGGGCCTGCTGGCCGTCGGCGAAGGTGAGGGTCGTCGTCCAGGCGGAGGCCGCGCGCGTGGCGGTGTTCTTCACCGTGACCTCGGCCTGGAAGGCGCCGCCCCACTGGGAGATCACCCGGTAGGTGGCGGTGCACCGGCCGTCACCGGACGTGGGAGTCACGGTCGGGGTCGGGGTCGGAGTCGGGGTCGGGGTCGGGGTGGGGGTGGGCGTGGTCGGCGGGATCACGCCGTCGAGCACCCGCGCGAGGGCCGGGTACCAGCGGTCGGCCATCTTCTGGAAGCCGGCGTCGTTGGGATGCACCCCGTCGCCGGTGTCCGTGGCCGGGTTGAAGCCGGTCCACTGGTCCACGACGACGATGGGCGACTGCGCGGTCGTGAGACCGGCGGCCCAGCCCGGGATCGCGTTGTCGAGCGCCGTCACACTGGCCGCGCAGGTGGGGCAGCCGGACGGATTCATGGGGATGATCTGCGCCACGATGATCTTCATGTTGGGGTTGCTCGCCCGCATCTGACCGACCAGCTTCGTGTACGCGGCCAGAACGCTGCTGGTCGGGATGAAGCCGCCCCACATGTCGTTGGTGCCCAGGTGCATGAGGACGATGTCGGGCCTGGCCGCGGCCAGCCACGGCGGCAACTGGTTCTGGTCGGCGATGCCGGTGGCGGAGTAGCCGCCGTGGCCCTCGTGGTCGCCGTCGTAGGTGTAGCCGTAGTTGCAGCCGCCGTCGGGGTCGCTGCCGACGAAGTCGATGCCGGTGTACCCGGTCGTCTGCAGGCGGTGCCAGAGCATGGCGCGCCAGCAGCCGGGTCCGGCGGTGATGGAGTCGCCAAGCGGCATGATGCGCACAGGCGCCGCCGCCGACGTGGCGGGCAGGGCGGCCCCGAGGGTGACCGCCAGCAGAACGGCGGTGAGGAGGGCGTACAGGTGGGATCGGCGAAGCATCGGGACTCCCCATGTGAAGGAGGCCGGGCCCGCCTGGCGGCAGGCCCGGCCGGGGTGCTACGAGTAGGGGTTCTGGGTGAGCAGGTGTGCCTTGAAGCCCTCGCCGTACGTGCTGGTGGGGGTGCCGTTGTAGTCGGTGATGAGGACGTTGCCCTGGCTGCAGCCCCACGGGTTCCAGGTCCAGGCCGTGTATCCGACGCCGTGCGCGTCGGCCCAGGCCATCACCTGGTCGATGTAGTCGTGGGCGCAGGAGTTCTGCCCGATCTCACCGGCGTGCACGGGCACCTGCGCGGCCACGGCGCCGACCTGGCTGTTCCAGCAGGAGACGTTGGAGCAGGTGTTGAAGTTGTAGGTGTGCCAGGCGGCCATCAGGTTTCCGGCCGGGTCGGTCGGCTTGTAGGTCAGCCACTGGCTCAGGTCGTTCGACCAGGCCAGGCCGCCGAGCATGATCACGTTGGTGGCGCCGGTGGCGCGCACGGCGTTGACCAGCGACTGCATGCCGGCCACCTGGTAGCCGATGCCGGTGCAGGTGCCGCCGTCGCGCCAGCAGGTCCAGCCGGCGGTCGCGTTCCAGTTCGCGGCGGCGTCCGGGTAGGGCTCGTTGAACAGGTCGAAGATGACCGCGTTGTTGCCCTTGAACGCGTTCGCCACGCCGGTCCAGAAGGTGGGCGCGTACTGGGCGTCGGGCATCGGCTTCTGGCAGGTCGCCGCGGTGTCGGAACAGCCGGCGCCCTGACCGGTGTACTGGCCGTAGTTCCAGTGCATCTCCACGATCGGCGTGACGCCGTTGTTCACGAGCAGGTTCACGTAGTCCTTGACGTTCTGCTGGTACGTGGCGCCGCTGGGCGAGCCGTTGGTGCCGATCCAGCACTCCTCGTTCAGCGGGATCCGGACCGCGTGGATGTTCCACGCCTTCATCGCGTCGATCGAGGCCTTGTCCACCGGGCCGCTGTCCCACATGCCCTTGCCCTGCACGCAGGCGAACTCGCCGCTGGCCCGGTTGACGCCCAGCAGCCGGTAGGTGTTGCCGTTGCTGGCGACCAGCTTGTTCCCGGAGACGCGCAGAGCCGGCGCCGGGAGATTGGTGCCGTCGTCGTCATCGGTCTCGGTGGCGTTGACCGTGACGCTGGTCAGGCCGGAGGAGGCGACGCTGATGGGCCGGGTGCCGTTCATCCTGTCGGTGTCCTGCGCGGCGCGGAGCGTCACGCTCTGCGCGGTGTTCCAGTTGGCCGTGGTGAAGGTCAGGGAGGCGCCGGCGCTCACGGTGATGTCGCTGTCGCCGGTGCCCGCGGTGCTGGTGACCGTCACGTTGCCGGACGGCTGGGACTGCAGGCGGACCGTGTAGCCGGCGGTCCCGCCCTCGGGCACGTTCAGGCTGGTCGGGGTGACCACCAGAGCCTGCTGCTGCGGGCCTCCGGTGCCGTTGCCGGCGCACGAGACGCTGGGCGGCGGGTTGTTGACGCCGCCGGTGTACGTGCCGTTGAAGCCGACGGTCCACGTCGCCCCGGTGCCCTTGGCGGCGTTGTAGGAGGTCGGGTTGACGGTGACGGCCGCACCCGCCGGGGTGGGGGTGGCCGGGGTCGGCACGCCCTCCCACATCTGAGTGATCACCTGGTTGCCGGGGAAGTCGAAGCTCAACGACCACGTGGTCAGCGGGTCACCGGTGTTGGTGACCGTGATGTTGGCGCCGAAGGCGCTGCCGTTGTCCCAGACCTTGGAGTAGGTGGCCGAGCACGAAACGGCGGCGTCAGCGGCGGTCTGCGCGGTGGCGAGACCGAATCCGGCGAGCAGCACGGCGGCCGCGGCCGCCGCGGCTCTGCGCCATGAGTTCCGGGGGATGGACATGGGGTTCTCCGTGACCTTTATGAATGGGAGCGCTCCCAAACGTTCTTCCCGACCGGTCCCCTTCGCAAGAACGCGCCCGGCCCTGGGCAGGGAGCAGCCACGCCGACCTTGAACAAGGCGGCGAACGCTGCTGAAACTTTCATCATGCGATTTCGTGGGGAGGGGCGGTGAGCGGCGAGCGCCGGCTTCGCGTGCCGGTCGGGGACGAGGCTTCCCGGTGGCGCACGGTCGGCTCCAGCCGCACGGTCCTCGCGGTGGCGCGCACGGTGACCTCGGCCGGCCGGCTGCTCGAGATCCTGCCGTTGTTCCGGTCCGATCCTCGCGTGCAGGTGCTGTTCACCGTCGCGGCCGGCTCGGCGTTCGACGACGGCCTCGGAGATTACCTGCGCAGCGTCCAGGCGCGGACCTTGCCCTGGTCGCAGGCCGTGGAGACGCCGTTCCACCTGGCTGTCTCGGCCAGCGCCAACGGCGCGTTGCATCAGCTGAAGGCCCCGCTGCTGGTAGTGCCGCACGGCGCCGGGTACAACCGGCTCCTCAGCCCGGCGGACGGCCCCGAGGGCGGGGTCTCCGGCCTGGCGCGGCGCCAGCTCGTCCACGAGGGCCGGATCGTGCCGGCGGCCATCGCCCTGTCGCATCACGAGCAGCTCGCGCGGCTGAAGCGCGACTGTCCCGAGGCGGTCCCGCGGGCCGTGGTGGTCGGCGACCCGGTGTTCGACCGGATCCGGGCCAACCTCTCCCGGCGTGACCGCTATCGGCGAGCCCTGAAAGCGGGCCCGCACCGCAGGCTCGTACTGGTCAGCTCCACGTGGGGTGCGCATTCCCTGCTCGGCGCGAACGGCGACCTGGTGGCCCGGCTGGTGGCCGAGCTGCCCGTCGACGAGTACCAGGTCGTGCTGGCCGCGCATCCCAACGCCTGGTACGGCCACGGCGGCCTGCAGGTACGCCTGTGGCTGGCCGACGCCCGTGACGGCGGGCTGCTGCTGCTCCCGCCGCAGCAGGGCTGGCAGGCCGCCCTCGTGGCCTCGGACGTCATCGTCGGCGATCACGGCTCCGTCACCTTCTACGGCGCCGCCCTGGGCCGTCCGGTGCTCCTGGCCTCCTCCGGCCGGGAGGTGGCCGAACTCGACCCGGACTCCCCCACCGCCCTGCTGTCCCGGACCCTGCCCCGGCTGAACCCGGCGGGCGCCGTGCTGCCGCAGCTCGAACAGGTCATGGCGGCCCACGGGCCGCACGACGACGTCACGGGACGCACCCTCGGCATGCCCGGTCAGGCGGACGTTCTGCTGCGGCGCCTGGCGTACCGGCTGATGGAGCTGCCCGAGCCCGCCGCGCCCGCGGCCGCCCGGCCACTCGACGAGCCGCGGCCCGAGTGCGGCGAGGTGCTCTCCTTCGAGGTGGAAGCGGTGGTCGGCCGCGACTGCGTGACCGTACGCCGATACCCCGCCGTCCTGGAGCGCCGATCCGGCGGCCAGGTGGGTGACCCGCATCTGGTCGTGGACGCCGAGGAGGTGAACCCGCGGCTGCTGGAGAACGCCGCGATCGTGGTCGGCCGGGACACGCGGCCGGGCTGGGCGGAGGAGACACTGCGACGGTACCCCGGCTGCTTCATGACGGCCGAGCTCGCCGGCGACCGGTCGATCGGCTTGACGTTGAGGGAAGGGGAACGCCTGCGGGTCAGCGCCCCCGGCGATGTCGATCCCCGATGCCTGCCGTCCGCGGTGTACGGCTGGCTCGTGCGGGGCCGGAGCCTGGAGGATCTTCGTTCCGGGATCACCGTCCGGGTGGGCGATCGGCAGGTGGTCGTCACCGGTGACGCCTGAGATCAGGGTTGGTCCACGGCGGCCAGGCGGGCACGCAACGTCTCGGCCCTGGGCAGGTTGCCCGAGGCGAGGCAGACCGTCAGGGCCCGCCGCAGGCAGTCGGCCGCCTCCTCGCGGTCACCGCCGTCCTCGGCCAGCTCCGCCAGGAGCTCCCACGCCTGGGTCTCCTTCACCGGCACCCGGCACTCGCGCGTGATCTCCGCGGCGGCCCGCGCCGACCGGATCGCGTCGGCGCGACGTCCGAGCCCGCGCTGGGCCCTGGCCAGCTCCAGGTGGATCCGCCCCTGGCTGAGCGCGTCTCCGGCGGCGGCCATGAGCGGCAGGGCGCGGCCGAGGACGGCCGCCGCCTCCCCGTGCCGGCCGGCGTCCAGATGGGCGAGGCCGAGGTGGTACAGCTGCATGCCGGCCCCGCGGCCGTTGCCCGCCCGCTCGTGAATGGCCAGGGCCGCGGCGAAGCTCTCGGCGGCGGCGTCGGGCTCCGCCTGGGCGAGGGCGGCCCGGCCCAGCGATTCCAGGATCACCGCCTCCATCCTCGGGTCGCCGGACGCGCGTGCCGCTTGCCGGGCCCGTACGAGCTGATCGTGAGCCTGGTCGAGCTCGCCGAGCATCAGCCGGGCGCGCGCCACCTGGTTGCGCATCCTCGCCTCCACGGCGGGAGCTTGCAGGCGGAGCGCGGCTTGCACCCCCAGAGCGTTGGCCTCGGCGCAGTCGGCGTGATAGCCGCGATCGTGGTGCAGCGGCCAGAGGGCTTCGGCCAGCTGCCAGACGGTCTCGTCCCACTCGCGCGCGGCGGCGGCGCGCAGCACCGCCAGCAGGCCGGCGCGTTCGGCGTCCAGCCAGTCGAGGGCTTCGCCGCGCGAGGCGAACGACCAGCCGGCGCCGGAAAGCCGCTCACCGTGGTCGGCCAGCCGCAACCTCTTGCCCATCGCGGCGTCGGCGGCGGCCGCCCCGGTCAGATACCACTCCGCCGCCCGCCGCAGCGCCGACTCCCGCGCCTCAGGCGGGTCCACGCTTCGGGCGCGACGGGCCGCGTGCAGGCGTACGAGGTCATGCATGCGGTAGCGGTCCTGCGCGAACTCCTCGACCAGATGCGCGTCGAGCAGCAGGTCCAGCGCCTGATCCGGCTCGTCGTCCAGCACGGCGGCGGCCAGCCCCGGGCTGAACGCGCTGCCGGGCAGCACGCCGAGCAGCCGGTAGAGCCGGGCGGCGCTCTCCGGCAATCCCTCGTAGACAGCCTCGAAGAACGCGTCCACGAACACCCCGCCCTCCGAAGCCGCCCGGTCGAGCCGCCGTCCGGCTTCGGCCAGGTCCCGGAGCAGCCGCTCGACCGACCACACCGGGTGCCGCAGCAGCTGCGCACCGGCCATCCGCAGGGCGATCGGCAGGCCGCCGCACAGCCGCACCAGCTCGATGGCGTGCGCCCGCTGGCCGTCGACGCGTTCCTCCCCGAGCATCCCGGTCAGCAGCCGCAGCCCCTGCTCGACGTCCAGCGGGCCCACCGTGATGGGCACCGCGCCCTCGGCGAGCAGCCCGCGCAACTGCCGATGGCTGGTCACCACCACGGCGCTGCCGGGCGAGGCCGGGCACAGCGGCGTCACCTCCGCGGCGTGCTCCGCGTCGTCCACCAGCACGAGCAGCCGCGACCCCGCCGTCATCGACCGGAACATCGCCGCCCGCTCCGGCAGCTCCTCCGGGATCCAGCTCTCGTGGACGCCGAGCGCCCGCAGGAAGGCGGCGAGCACGTCGCTCACCCCGGTCGCTCCGCCGTGCCGCAACGCCCCGAGATCCACGTAGAGCTGGCCGTCGCTGAAGCGCTCCCGCGCCTGGTGTGCCCAGCGGCGCCCGACCGCGCTCGTACCGACCCCCTTCAGGCCGCTGACGACCGCCACGGCGGGGCCGTCGGCGAGGTGCCGGTCGAGCAACGACAGCTCAAGGGTCCTGTTGACGAAACCGGGCGGCTCCGCGGGCACCTGCCGGGGGACCCGGACGGGGGCGGCGGGCACGGTGCCGATGTTGATGACGCCGACGTCCGCGGCCTGCACCACCGCGCCGGTCACCTGCCCGGAGAGCTCATTGCGGACGCTTCCGCCCCCGCCGGCGCTCACCATGCCCCATGAACGCTTTTCGCCGGTCACGATTCAGGAGTGTTCCCCCAGCCGGGACGTCGGCGAGGGAAGCCATAACCGATCGGCATGAGTGCCCGTCCCGCGCCCGCTCGCCCCGGTGCGGCCCTACGCTCGAAGGACACCTCTCACACGTGAAAGAGGAGCGATGGATCCGAGCGTCATCGCCACCTTGGCGGCGGTGGTCTCCGCCATCGCCGGCGGCGCCGCGGGCGAGGCCGGCAAGAGCGCATGGGGCTCGCTGACGGCTCTGGTGCGGCGGCGGTTCGGCACGGATGCCGCCGTCACGGCCGCCCTGGAGCAAGCCGGCACGAGGTCACCGGAGGAGACGACGCGCGTCCTGGTGGACCACGCGGACGCGGACGCCGAGTTCCAGCGGTCGCTGGCCGATTGGGCCGGCGAAACGGCCCGGCTCCTCCAGTACAAGCACGACGTGAGCAACACCATCAGCGGCAACGCGCGCGTCACCGGCACGGTCATCCAGGCCGGCGACATCTCCGGCTCCATCAACCTCGGCACGCCAGGTTCATCCGAACGCCGATGAGGAGCCGTGACTACGGTGGCGGATGCGACGGACGATGAGGCATACTGATCCGGCCTGACCATGATCATTAGCCCGGTTCAGGGCCGCCGGTGGCATTGCCTCACTTCTCATCGTGCGTAAGGAAGAAATGTCCGATCAGGAAATCAATCGGCGTACATTCTTGGCCTCGGCGGCGGCAGCCGGCGGCATGGGCCTGGGGCTTTCCTTCATGCCTTCCGGAGCCCAGGCCGAATCCTCAGCCCCCGACCGCGCCCGCCGCAGCTCGGCCACCTGGCAGAACCTCGTCGAGAAATCCTCCTTCGACAGCCAGACCGCCTTCAACGCGTCGTGGAACCAGCTGTACCCCTGGGACGGCGACGAGGACACCCACAACGGCGCCGCGCAGATGGACGCCGGCCAGGTCTCCCTCAGTCAAGGCGTGCTGACCCTGAAGGCGACCCGGCTGTCCGCCTCGCCCGGGACGAGCCCGCATGAGCCGCACGCCCCGCTGTGGTACCGCTCCGGAGCCATCCACGCCAAGCCGCAGATCATCGTCAACGACGATTACCCCGAGTACGACATCGAAGGCGAGTTCCAGACCCAGACCGGGCCGGGCATCTGGCCGGCTTTCTGGACCACCGGCATCTGGCCGGCGTGGCCGCCGGAGAGCGACATCCTGGAATACGTCGGCGTCAACGAGCAGGGCGAGGCCGTCAACTTCTTCAACACCTACTACAAGACAGCCGGCGGAGCGGCGACCTACCAGCGTTCCGAGGTCCCCGTAGCCGATCCGAACGACGGGTTTCACAAATATCGGGTCTGGATGTACAAGAGCGGCGACGACGTCAAGCTCGACTACTATTTCGACGGCGATTACGTGGACACCCACATCGGGTACGGCTGGGCCGGCGTCCCGCAGCGGCTCATCATCAACCTGCAGATGGGCTCCTGGGCCGCCAACATCGAGCAGGGCGACGACGGCTGGGCCGACCAGCGCCCCGGTCCTGACGGCGACACCTATTTCCGCGCTCGCAACGTGTGGTTCGGCCGTACGGTCGCCTGACGGAGCTCGGGGCCAAGGTGCAGCGGGCCAAGGTGCAGCGGGCCAAGAAGCCGGCTCCCACCAGGCCGCACCCGTCGGCGCCCGACACCCCGCCGGCCAGCAAGCTGCCGGCGCCGGGGGCGGGGCTGGTGGATCGCATCCGCGATGCCCTCACCGGCCGGGGGGGCGCTCCTGACGCCAGGGGCAGGCAGGGCGCTGATCGCGATGCCCCTCGGCGCCCTGCTTGATGCCGCGTCATCATCCGTGACTGTTCGTCGCCGGCTCGGGCAGTTGATGTTCGTGATGGATGAGGGTCTCGTCTTACTGGTGGCGTGGGGGCAGTATCTCGTCTTGCTGGGCACGCTCGCGTACCTGCTGTTGCGGCGGCGCGCATGAGGCGATCGTGGGCGGTCGTGCTGGTTGGCCTGCTGGTGACGGGCTGTTCCAGTCCGGCGTGGAACGACCGCGACTACGAGCTGAAGGCGGCCTCGTCGGCTGAGGCGGTCGGCTCGACGGTCGAGGTGGTGCGGCTGGCCGTCGGCGGGAACGGCAAGTTGACCCGGCCGTACCTGAAGGTGGTGCTGACGACGGCGGCCGAGCAGGTGCAGGGCGTCAACGACCAGTTCGGGGCGGTGCAGCCGCCGTCCGATCAGGCCGAGGTGCTGGGCGAGCACCTGCTGCAGGTCACCGAGCGGGCCGAGAAGGTCGTCTCGGGCCTGCTGGTGGAGGTCAGGCGCGATCGCGTCGAAGATCCGGCCCGGGCGGCGCGGGAGCTGGCGGAGCTGGGCGAGAGTCTGCGGCGTTTCCAGGACGAACACGAATGAAGCGGCTTCTGGGTATCACCCTGGGCATCCTCACCGCGATCGGCGGCTTCGTGGACATCGGCGATCTGGTCGCCAACGCCCTGGTGGGCTCGCGTTTCGGCATGTCGCTGGCGTGGGTGGTACTGCTGGGGGTGCTGGGCATCTGCGTGTTCGCCGAAATGTCGGGCCGGATCGCGGCGGTCTCGGGGCGGGCGGTGTTCGACCTGGTACGTGAGCGGCTCGGCCCGAAGGCGGGGCTGGCGAACCTGGGCGCGTCGTTCTTCATCCTGGCGATGACGGTGGCGGCCGAGATCGGCGGCGCGGCGCTGGCCCTGGAGCTGGCCACCGGCGTCAACTACCTGCTGTGGGTGCCGGTCGTGGCGTTCGCGGCGTGGCTGGTGATGTGGCGGGTGAAATTCGAGACGCTGGAGCGTGTCTTCGGGCTGGCCGGGCTCGCGCTGGTGATCTTCGTCGTCGCGCTGTGGCAGCTCGGGCCCGACTGGGGGGAGCTGTGGCGGCAGGCCAGTCAGCCCGCTCCGCCGCCGGACGAGGGGCTGCCCACCTACTTCTATTACGCGATCGCGCTGCTGGGCGGGGCGATGACACCGTACGAGGTGTTCTTCTTCTCCTCCGGCGGGGTGGAGGAGAAGTGGACCCGCCGCGACCTGTCGATCTCCCGGGCCAACGTGCTGATCGGCTTCCCGCTCGGCGGGCTGCTGTCGCTGGCCATCGCGGCGTGCGCGGCCACGGTGTTCCTGCCGGTCCACGTGCAGGTGGACTCCCTGGACCAGATGGTGCTGCCGGTCGCGCTCGGGGCCGGCCAGATCGGACTGGCGCTGGTGATCCTCGGCGTGTTCGCGGCCACGTTCGGCGCGACGCTGGAGGTGGCGCTGTCGTCCGGCTACTGCCTGAGCCAGTACTTCGGCTGGCAGTGGGGCAAGCGGGTGCGCCCGCGCGAGGCGGCCCGCTTCCACTCCACGGTGCTCATCGTGATGATCGTGTCGACCGCGCTGATCCTGACGACGATCGACCCGATCATGGTGACCGAGTACTCGCTGGTGTTCTCGGCGGCGGCGCTGCCTCTGACGTATCTGCCGGTGCTGATGATCGCCAACGATCGGGACTACATGGGGGACAAGGTGAACGGCGTCTTCTCCAACACCCTGGGCACGGTCTTCATGATCCTCCTCGTCGCGGTGTCGGTCGCCGCCATCCCCCTCTTGCTGGCCACGAAGGCGGGCCAATGACGAGCGCACGCGTCCTGCACGCCCAGTTGCACCTGCTCGACCGGCAGGTCGTGCACGACCGGGACGGCCGCCTGGTGTGCAAGGTCGACGATCTGGAGCTGGCCTTCGACGAGCAGGGCCGGCCGTACGTCACCGCGATCCTGATGGGGCCGCTCGCGCTCGGGCCGCGCATCGGCGGGGTGCTCGGCAGGCTCATGACCGGCCTCGCCCGCCTGCTCGGCGCCCAGGCTCCGCCCCGCATTCCGATGGCGGACGTCAGCCGCATCGCCAGTGCCGTACACGTCGGCGGTGACCTGGAACGGCCCGCGCTCGAACGCTGGGTCCGCACCCACCTCATCGAACCCATCCCCGGAGCCTCGCATGAGACTGAGTGACCTGCTCGCCCGCCCGGTCCGCGACAGCGCGGGGCGCACCGTCGGCCAGGTCGCCGACGTGCGCCTGGTGCAGGACGGGCCGCTGCTCCTGCAGGTCCACAACGCCTTCCGGGTGGCCGGACTGATCGTCGTGACCCGGCACACCGGGCGGCTGTTCGGCTACGAACGAGGCCCGGCCATCAAGGGGCCCTGGCTGGTCAGGGCCCTGCTCAGGGTGCTGCACCGCAACACCCGCTACGTCCCGTGGGAGCACGTCGGCGACATCGACGACCGCGGCATCCTGCTGCGCGTCCCGCAGCACGAGCTGGCCTCGGTCCATGACCTCTACCAGGAGAACGGGCCCTGAGCCGGGTCAGCGGTCCTCGGGGAGGAGCGTGCCGAGCGGCCCGAGATCGAGGTTGAGGTCCGACGGCGACAGGTCGAAGCGCTCGCACAGCTCGGTCATGGCCTCCTCGAGCCGCATCAACGTCACGCCCAGCACCTCTACCTGCTCGTCCGACAGGTCGCCCTGCTCCATCCGCCGCACGCACTGCCGCTCCACCAGCTGGCGCACGAGCTCGACCAGGGTGAGGACGAGGCGCGACAGGTCACGTTCCACCGCTTCCCGGTCGGCCTCGATGCGCAGGCGGCTGGATCGCGCCTCGCGCACCCGGGTGGCCGGCTCACCTGCAGGTCTCACCATCGATGCCCCCGAAAGTGTCGGATTCGCGAACCGACATGATCAGCGCGCGGACGGAGATGCGTACCAGGTCGATGTCCGCGATGGAAAGGACGAGGTCCCCGCTCACCACCACGCCTCCGGCCAGGAGCCGGTCCAGCAGGTCGACCAGCGCGACCCGCTCCGCCGGCAGGCGTTCCTCCGCGGCCAGGACGGCGCCGCGCGGGGGCGCGTCGTGGGTCACCGCGGGCCTCCTTCCTCCAGAACCGTGAACGAGTAGGGCGCCCAGGGGCCGGTGAGCTCCAGCTCGATCCCCTGCCCGCGCAGCCCGTCCAGAGTCCGCGCGAACTCCTCCGCGCGCTCCTCGTCGACCAGGTAGGCGCCGTTGAGGACCATCCACTCGTCCCTGCCGGAGAGCTGCGGGTCCTGCGCCCGATGCCGCCGGCTCGCGACCGCGACGTACCTGAGCGCGTCGTGGATGCGCTCGGCGCGCTCCCCCGCGTCGCGCCACGACTCCTCGCGGGTACGCAGGCTCGCCTGGCGGCGCTTGAGGTAGGCGGTGCCGGGGCTGGCCGGCTCCTGGCCGCTCGGCTCGGGCGCCACCGGGGCGGCCTCGGTCTTGACCACGTACGCCTTCACGCCCCACTCCTGCCGGCCCGCGACGCGGGCGAGCGTGTCGGCGAAGTCGTCGTGCCGTTCCTCCAGCAGGCGGCGGACCTGCTCCTCGCCGCTGTAGACCGTGACGAGGCGCACCGGGGCGACCGGCCCCAGCCGCGCCACCGCCTCCACCACGTGGTGGTGGGCGTGGGCGGTCGCGCCCAGCCAGTCGAGGTCCTCCATGGATCGCCGCAGCGGCTCCTCGCCGAACTGGTCCAGCGGGACGGTGCTCACGTACGCGACGAGACCGGACTGGGCGATGGCCCGCACGTCCCGGCCGGCCACCCCCTTCAGGCCCTGCGGGCAGGGGACGGCCACGTCGCTCGCCACGGCGTAGAGGTACGTGCCCGCGTCATCCACCGCGCTCGTCCCTTCTCGCCTCCGTCCTTCTGACCGGCCGGTCCTCCACGGACTCGACCTCGCCCTCGATCGGCTCGATGGCGCGGCGCCGCGGCCGCCCCTCCTCCAGGGCCGCGATCCGGTCGCGCAGCCGGCGGTTCTCCTCGACGAGGGCCTGGTCCTTGCCGGTGAGCCAGGGATCGTGCTCCCACCAGTCGATGCCCATCTCCCTGGCGGTGTCGACCGAGGCGATGATCAGCCGCAGCTTGATCGTGAGCAGCTCGATGTCCAGCAGGTTCACGCGGATGTCCCCGGCGATCACCACGCCCCGGTCGAGGACCCGCTCGAGAATGTCGCCCAGGTTGGCCGGTTCGCGACCCGAGGACACCGAAGAAGGATACGACTGGCGTCCCACGACCCCCGGCCGGTACTGCTCGGTCATCGCGGCTCCTCCTGGTAGTCGCCGCTGCCACGCCGGTAACGCCGCAGCCTCCGGTAGGAGAGCAGATCGCCCTCCGGGTCCAGTTCGGCCTCGTAGAGTGCGAGGATGTCGCCGGAGGAGGGGACGCGCCGGTCCTCGACGACCTCGACGTTGACCAGCCACCCGTCGTCCTCGGGCTTCACCCGGGTCACGCCCTCCGTCTCCCTGCGGGTCAGGTCCGCGATGTGCTCCAGCCCGATCTCGCCCGCGGTCGCGGCGCTCAGGCCACGAGGGCGACGTTTCGGCCGCTCCGTGGTCTCGGCGGCGGGGTCTCTCGAACGCCCCGGAGGCGGAACCCCCTCTTCGCGAGACCTTCGCCTCTCAGGCACAGGATCACCTCCCCTGGTCCCGCCGTATCGGCTCGACCGGACGGGGGCCGCCCATCATCCCCTGCAGGACCTCCCGCATCTCCAGGGCCTGCTCCTCCTCGGAGATCAGGCCGGCGGCCCGGGCGGCCTCTATCTCCTCCAGCCGGTGCCTGACCACCGTCGGATCGCGCATCTCATGCTCGACCTGTTCCTGGATCAGCTCACCGAGCCGGATCACGCCGCGCACCGGCGCCAGCGGCCAGCCGAAGAGGAGGCTGATCAGGCCCATCAGCCGCCCTCCCCGCCGCTCACCACGAAGTCGTACGGCGCCAGCGGGCCGTGCAGCTCCAGCTCGATCCGTCCCTCCCACAGCCGGGAGTACTCCTCCACGGCCTCCTCAAGCTCGCCCTGGCGGTCGTTCTCGACCAGGAGCGCCAGGTGGACGGCGTCCCGCTCGTGGGACGGGTCACGTACGACGGTGAAGACGCTGATCGGGGCGAGCCGGTCGAGGACGGCCTGGGTGTCGGCCTCCCGTTTGGCGCTGACCGCCTGGTTGACGAGCTCACCGAGCCGGATGCGCGCCTCCCTGGTCGCGGCCTCCGGCTTGCCCCGGATCTCGTCGCGCAGCTGCGCCGCCTCGACGTTCTCGGTCAGCACCTCCATGAGCACCGCCCGCTCGTCGTAGCGTCCTTTGACGACGAACTCGGCCCGTCCCTCCAGCTCGTCGAGGGCGGCGACGAACTCGTCGTGATGCGGGGCCAGCAGTTCGTCCACCACCGCTTCCCGGTTCGTCAGCACCGCGCCGAAACGCAGGGGAAGCACGGGAACCTCGGCCGCGGTGGCGTCCAGCAGTTGCTGGTGCGCCACGAGGTCGTCGGGCGTGCCCAGCGGGCGGTCGATCGCCACCTCGCTCACCAGGGCCCCGAGCTTGCCGTGCCGCACCAGACGCACGGGGGCCGGCGGGCTGCCCACGCCGCGCGCCTCGTCGGAGACCTGGACGTCCTCCGGCACGATTCCGTAGACGTAGGCGCTGAGGCCCCGGTCCAGGGGTGTGCGCTCCTCCTCGGCCGCGGAGGGGGCGGTGTCGACGGACTCGGCCATGGTCAGCTTTCCTCCCTCTGGCGACGCCGGGCGGGCCTGCGTTCGGAGCTCTCGGTGAAATCGCCGACGAGTTCGTGCAGCTTGTCCCCGGCGGCTTCCAGGACCCCTTGCGTGATGTCCTTGGTCCTGTCGCCGATCTGGCCGCCCTTCATCTCCTGCATGATCTCCGGCAGGCCCTGGCTCTGTTCGGCGAGATCCAGCCGGTTCACGGCCTCGGCGAAGCGCAGGTACGTGTCGACGCTGGCGATCACGATGCGCGTGTCGATGGTCAGAATTTCGATGCCGACCAGTGAGACCCGGACGTAGGCGTCGATCACCAGTCCCTTGTCGAGGATCGTGTCGATCACGTCCGCGAGACCCGACGGGCTGGGCCCTTGTGCCATTCCGCCGCCCGTCGCGGGTTGTATAGTCATTTCCTCGCTCCTCGAACCTCACCCCGCCTGACGGCGGCGTCACCCACGTCGGGTCGCCACCCTGCGGCGCACCGGCCGCCGGGGCTCTTCCTCCTCTTCCGCGGGACGCCGTCGCACCGGGCGCCGGGCCTCCTCACTCCTGCCGGTTTCGGCGCGGCGACGGGTTCTCTCTTCTTCCTCTTCCTCTTCTTCTTCCGGCTCCTCTTCGTACTCGGCCTCAGGCTCCTCTTCCTCTTCCTCCTCTTCCTCTTCGCGTTCGGCTTCGGGCTCCTCTTCCTTCTCTTCCGCTTCCGGCTCCTCGGGCCTTTCCTCTTCCTCGGGCCTTTCCTCTTCCCTGGGCCTTTCCTCTGCTTCGGCCTTCTCCTCCTCGACGGCCTGCTCGTGCGTCTTGACGACCTTGCTGTCGTGGATCACGCCCCGCCAGCCGTCTTCCTCGGCCTCCTCCGGGTGCAGCATGGTCTGCGTCATCACGTGCCGCCGGAAGTGCTTGAACTCCAGACGCGCCCGCCTGCCCTGCGCCCGCCAGATGTTGCCGACGCGCTCGAACATGCCCTGCGGGTGATATTCGAGGACGAGCAGGATGCGGGTGAGGTCGGGGGTGATGGCGTGGAAGGTCACCGCGCCGTCGACGTAGCCCTTGGCCCCCTTCGACCGCCAGATGATCCGCTGGTCGGGCACCTGCTCGACGATGTGCGACTCCCAGGACCGGTGGGACCAGAAGATCTGCGCCTTCCAGTTGACCTTCTCATCGGATGCCTGGTCGACGTTCTCCACCTTTTTCATGTAGCCCGGGAAGGTCTCGAACTGGGTCCACGCGTTATAGACGATCCGGATCGGGGCCCCCACATCGATCCATTCGACGATGTTGACGATCCGCGCCTTTCCGGCCCTCTTCCCTTTCTTCCCCAGTCCTTTGAGCGTCTCCTTGACGGCCGTCCCCGCTCCGGACAGAAGCGATTTCCCGAGGATTTTCCCGGGACCCACGCCCTCCGATCCGGTTATGGCGCTCAACAGTCCGCCGGTTCCGCCACCCTCCGCGAAATCGGTGAGCCGGCCCGTCATGCCCTCAAGCCGATCGGTGAGAGACGACAGCGCCCGCTCCACCAGAGCCTGGACCAGCTTCTGCGCCCCCTCCATGAGGAGGTCCTTCGGCAGCACCTCCTGCGCGGCCTTCTGGACCGGCCCGGCCTTGCTCTCCTGCGCCATGGGTCTCACCTCCGCCCTCTGCGCACCGGCGGGACGGAAGGCACCCGCCCGGTTCTGGGCCGCCGCACGCGGGGCCTCTCCTCCGGAGGCTCCTCGTCGTACGCTTCCTCGCCGTACTCTTCTTCTTCCTCCTCTTCCGGCTCCTCCGCGGCACGTGGCCGGCCTCCCTGCCGGATCGACTCGGCTCGCCCGTGCAGCTTCTCGCTCAGGGAGTCGATCTGCCTGCTCGTCGCGGCGACGGCGGCCGCCTTGCCGACCTCAAGCAGTTCTCCGCGCAGCCGGCCGGTGAGTTGCTCGATCTCCGGGGACGAGCCGAGGATCTTCAGCCCTTGCCCCAGGAGGCCCCCGCCTCCATTGCTCTTCCGCAACGCACCGGCCACCCCGGCCGCCGCCAGGGCGGTGGCCCAGCGCAGCTTGCGGCGCCGGCCCAGGTAATAACCTGCGGCGAGAGCCAGCGCCACTCGGCACCTGTCCTTCATGACCAGCCCTCCTCACTTGGCTGACCCGGTCGGTGCCACCCTGCCCGCGAAGCAGACACAGAAACACATAAACCCCAAAAATGGACAGAGCTTCGTTCGGTCGGCAACGATTGCTCTCCGTGAAATTTGCATCACGCAGGCAGATCACCCGGTGGGGTTCGTACGATCTCGATCCGGGTAGGGGGCGGCCTTCGAGGAAGGAGAGGCGTGCCGCTCGAACCGCTCACCCATACCGTCATGGACCTGACCATGGCGAGCTGGCGCAGCCACGGTCCCGGCCCCGCGGTGGTGTGCGTCCACGGCGCCGGGGTCTCCAGCCGGGAGATGCTGCCGTTCGTCGAAGTCCTGGGACGGACGCACGACGCCTGGAGCGTCGACCTGCCCGGCTTCGGGCGTAGCGACAAGCCCGATGATCCTCCGACCGTGGCGGGGCTCGCGGACGTGCTGGCCGCCTGGCTGAAGGCGGCGGAGCCGGCGCAGCCCTGCCTGCTGGGCGGCTCCTTCGGCTGCCAGGTGGCGGTCGAGCTGGCGACCCGCTTCCCTGGCCTGATCAGCGCGCTGGTGCTGGTCGGCCCGACGGTGGATCCGCACGCCAGGTCCGCCGCCCGCCTGGCCGGCCAGTGGCTGCGCAACTCGGTCCGGGAGAGCCCGCGCATGATGCCGCTGAACGTCGCCGACTACCGGGACGCCGGGTTGCGGAGGGTGCTGGCCAGCTTCGGCGCCTCCATGCGGGACCGGATCGAGGACAAGCTCCCGTACGTGGACGTGCCCGTTCTGGTGGTGCGCGGCGGCAAGGACAGGATGGTGAGCCAGGCGTGGGCCGAGGAGGTCACCAGGCTCCTGCCGTACGGGCGGCTGTCGGTCATGGAAGGGCTGCCCCACATGGTGCCCTACCGCGATCCGCACGGCCTGGCCCGCGAGGTCGCCGCCTTCCTCCGGGAGGCCGGCTCATGAGGCCCGCCAAGGCGGTGGCGTCGTTCGACTCGGCCTCCGGCATGCTGCGGGCGCTGTCGCGCTTCCTGCACGGCAAGGACGTGCCCCTGATCGGCCAGGGCCCGGCGGCGATGGAGGGCGTGGCGTCCGCGGTGCTCGGCGGGGCGGCGAAGCTGCCGCGAGCGCTCCAGGAGAAGGCGTACGCGCTGAGCGGATGGGCCGAGGCCGTGCCCATGCGCCGGGTGCCCGAGCTCCGCTCCGCCGACCTGGCACGCTGGGTGACCGGGCACTATCCGCGCCGCCCTTATCCGGTGGCCTTCATCGGGTCCTCCAACGGCGCCATGATCCACCTGGCCGCGGCCCTGTCCGCGCCGTGGCTGCCGCAGACGCTGCTGATCCCGGTACGCCGCCACGGCGTCCGGCCGGACGACCCGCAGGGGGACCTGGCGAAGACGCGCGCCGCGGGCCGGGCGCTGCTCGACGCCAACCCCGACCTGGCGCTGCACCACATGCACGACGCCAACCAGGACCGGCTGATGATCGCCGGCATGACGTACTTCCGGATCAAATGGCGCCGCCTGGCGGCGGCCTACCGCGCATTCCTGGAGTCGTCGCTGCCGCCCGGCGCGACGCTGGTCGTCGTGGACTGCGCGCTGCGCTGGCCCACCACGACGGTGAGCGAGCACCACGTGTTCCAGCACGGCGCGCTCGGCGGCGCCACCCGGCAGGAGTACGAGCGCGGCGGGCCGCGCGTGGCCGACTACCTCGCCCGCTACCGAGCCGGACGGTCGCGCTGGGAGTACCCGCCGGCCGACGGCGACAGCCCGGAAGCGGAGTGGGGATTCCAGCCCGAACTGCTCGCCGACCTGGAAGAGCTCGCGGAACGCAACCGGTGGCGGCTGGTCCGCATGCGCTTCGGCGAGCCGGAGGACCTGAGCCCGGTGGTCGCCGACCTGTACCGGGCCTGGTACCGGGAGCGCGGCCTGCCCGGCGACCGGCTGCTCATCGAGTCCTTCCTGCTGATGGAGCCCTGGTGGGCGCTGCGCAGCGGGTCGGTCCCGTACTGGATGGTGTTCAACACCGAGCAGTCGCTCGCGCACGTGCAGGACTACCTCGACCGGGCGGAGGCGTTCGACGAGATCAGGCTCATCCTGTTCTCCCACGGCGTGGATTCCATCGGTCTGGCCTCGGCCGAGGACTGGCGGAAGATGCTGGCGCGGGCCCGCAAGCTGGGCGTCTTCACCGGTGTCGACACCCGCGCCTACCCGCGCGACTTCGCCGGCCTCGCCCGCGCCCACCGGGAGCTGGCCCGCATCCGCACGACCTACCCGATGCCGCGGCCCCTGGAATGGCCGGTGGCCGAGGAGTTCCTCACCGGACGCGACGAGCTGGACTGGAGCGGTTGACACCCTGCCGGAACGCTGTGGGGCGTGCCCAGAGCTCCCCGGCAGGGAATCCGTTCTAACCGAGGGCTTTCTCCAGCTGCGCCTTGCTCATCTTCGAGCGGCCCTTGATGTTGCGGCGCTTGGCCTCCTCGTAGAGCTGATCCCGCGTACGGCCGCCCGCTCCGGAGTGCGAGCGCAGCCCTCCGCGCCGGCTCGAGGAAATGTCCTGAGTCGAGGTACGGCTGGCGGTCCGCGACTCACCGGCCCTGGCGCGTTCCTTGTTCACGGTGCGCGCGGCGATCTCCTTGGCCCGCTTGTCGCTCTGGCCTCGCTTCTTGGCGCTGTCCTTGATGTGTTCGTACTGTCGTTCCCGTTTCCTGCTCGATCCGCGAGGCATGTTTCCCCCTTTGCCCACTGTTCGCGGTTGGCTTGTTTGCCATCTACCCAGCTGAAAGCCACGAAACGAACCGGCCGCGCCTCCCGGGCGGGAGGCACGGCCGCGTGGACTACAGGCCGGGCTGGGTGGGCGGGGGGTAGCCGGGGCCGGGGCGCGGCGACGGGGTGCCGGTCCCCGGCAGCGGGGCGTCGGGCCGCGGGACCGCGTCGCCGGCGTGCTGGGGCGGCACGCTGCCGCGCCACGCGCCGGTCTCGGTGCCGCGGGTCTCGATGTAGTCCTTGAAGCGGCGCAGGTCGCCCTGAACACGCATGCGGACGATCTGGAGCCAGTCACCGGCGGTCTCGACGAAGCCCTCGGGGTCGTACTCCATCTGGAGGGTGACGCGGGTGGTGGTGTCGTCGATGCGGTGGAAGGTGACGACGCCGGCGTGGTGGGGCTTGTCGAGCGTGTGCCAGGCGACGCGCTCGTCGGGGTGCTGCTCGGTGATCTCGGTCTCGAACTCGCGCTTCACGCCGGCGATCTCGGCCAGCCAGGTGGCGCGGGTGTCGGTGTGCTGCTTGACCGACTCCACCCCTTCCATGAATTCGGGGAACGTCTCGAACTGCGTCCACTGGTTGTAGGCGACGCGGATCGGGACCTTGACATCTAGGGAGTACTCGATCGTGCTCATGGTGTCGCCCTCTGCCCGTTCTGGCCCGCGGTTAACGTCAAACCGTTTGACAGGCCCTGTTGGGTATGCGGGCCTTCAACGTCTCACGGGAAGGCCCCAAGCATGCGAGCCGTGGTCGTCAACCGCACCCTGAAGCCCTCGCCCGAGCCCTCCAACACCGGGGCCCTCGCCGAGGTCGTCAGCGCCGAACTGCGCGAACGCGATGTCGACGTGGAGACGGTCAGGGCCGTGGACCTGAACCTCCGTCCCGGCGTCCAGACCGACATGGGGCCGGGCGACGACTGGCCGCCGCACCCATGACCGCGCCACCGGAGTGAGAGTCACCGACGTGAGCGGAGGCCGGTCAGGTGGCGGGGACGGGGCTGTCCAGCCTGGAGAACCATTCGATGGTTCTGCGCAGGCCCTCCTCCGCCCCCACGACAGGCCGCCAGCCCAGCTCGCTCTCGGCCAGGCCGGTGTCGGGCCGGCGCACGCTCGGGTCGTCGACGGGCCTGTCGATGAACTCGATCGGTGACGACGAGCCCGCCAGCTCCCGGATGAGGCCGGCCAGCTCCACCATCGTCAGCTCGTCGGGATTGCCGATGTTCACGGGTCCGGCGAAGTCGCTGGCGGCCATGCGCAGGATGCCGTCCACGGTGTCGTCGACGTAGCAGATGGAGCGGGTCTGGCTGCCGTCGCCGGTCACCGTGATCGGCTCGCCCGCCAGGGCCTGCCTGATGAAGGTCGGGATCGCCCGGCCGTCGAAGGGCCGCATCCGTGGCCCGTAGGTGTTGAAGATGCGCACGATGCCGGTGTCGACGTCATGGGAGTTGCGGTAGGCGGTGGTCAACGACTCGGCGAAGCGTTTGGCCTCGTCGTAGACACTGCGCGGCCCGACGGGGTTCACGTTGCCCCAGTACGTCTCGCGCTGCGGGTGTTCGAGCGGGTCGCCGTAGACCTCACTGGTGGAGGCGAGCACGAAGCGGGCCTGCTTCTCCTTGGCCAGGCCGAGCGCGTGCAGCGTGCCCAGGCTGCCCACCTTGAGCGTCTCGATCGGGTGCTTCAGGTAGTCGGCGGGCGAGGCGGCCGAGGCGAAGTGCAGCACCAGCTCCACCTCGCCGGGCACGTGCACGAAGCCCGTCAGGTCGCACTCGACGATCCGCAGCCCCGTACGGTCCAGCAGGTGTTCGAGATTGCGCGGGGAGCCGGTGAGGAAGCTGTCCATGCAGACGACCTCCGCTCCCCCGTCCAGCAGCTTCTCGCACAGGTGGGAGCCGAGAAACCCGGCTCCTCCGGTCACCACGACTCGCATCGCGTCATCACCTCGATCACCTCGTCGACTCCGAGCTCCAGCAGGCCGGCATCGGGCTCGCGCCCGTGCGGGTCACCGGTGCCGCCTTTCCACAGCACGACGTGCGGCCCGGTGGCGGGCGGCCCCCACAGCGCGGGCGGGACCGGCCCGAACAGCAGCACCGAAGGAGTGCGGTAGGCGCTGGCCAGATGCCCGACCCCGGTGTCGCCGCACACCACCAGCCGGGCGTCGCGGACCAGCCGGGCCAGCTGCCGCACGTCCGTGCGGCCGGCGGCGACCGTGGCCCCCGTGTCGCCGGCGACTCGCTCGGCCAGGCTCCGCTCGGCCGGGCTTCCCGTGACGACCACCTCCCTGCCGCGTGCCCGCAGCGCGCTCACCACTGCCGCGAACCGGTCCGCGGGCCACATCCTGGACGGGGCACCCGCGCCGGGATGGACCACCACGGGTCCGCTCCTGTCGCCGCGACCCAGGTACAGGTCGGCCGGGTCGGCCGCGATGCCGTACCACTCCAGCAGGTCGCACCAGCGGCGCACCTCGTGCACGTCCGCGCGCCACGGCGGGCCGTCCCCGCCGTGGGTGAGCAGCCGTCGCGGACGGGTCGCGCGCAGCGCTCGCGTGCTCTGCGGGCCGCGGCCGTGCAGGTTCACCGCCACCTCGGCCCCGCCGTACGGGACGGGGCCGGGACCCCGCACCTCGACCACCTCGTCGACGGGCAGCAGCGGCGCGAGCGCCGGCGGCCCGGCCAGCACGAGGCGGCGGGTGGGGAAGGCGCGGCGCAGCGCCCGCAGCGCCGGGACCGCCGTCAGCAGGTCACCGAGCCCGAGCCCGCGCAGCGCCAGCACGTCTAGGGCCACGAGGTCTCCGTGGACGGGCAGACGACCAGCTCGCGCACCTCGCAGCCGGGCGGCTGCGAGAGCGCGAAGACGACGGTCTGCGCCACGTCCTCCGGCCGGTTGAGCCTGGCGTCGGGGCCCGGCCTGTACTGCTCCGGCCGCTCGTCGAAGAAGTGCGTCGCCATCCCGCCGGGGACCAGCATCGTGACCCCGACCTGGCCGGCCAGTTCGGCGGCCAGGGCCCTGGTGAAGCCCACCACGCCGAACTTGGCCGCGCAGTAGGCCGTCGCGTCGCTCACCGCGCGCAGGCCCAGCGTCGAGGCGCAGGTCACCACCCGTCCGGAGGACTCCCGCAGGTACGGCAGCGCGGCCCGGACGGTCGCGGCCGTCCCCATCAGGTTGACCTTGATCACCCGTTCCCAGTCGTCGGCGGTCACGTCCTCCAGCCGGCCGCAGGCGTCGATGCCCGCCGCGGTGACGACGCCGTCGAGGCCGCCGGCCCGGTCGGCCAGCTCCCGCACCGCGCGTTCGGCCTCGTTCCGGTCGGCCAGGTCGGCGACCGTGTGGTCGAACCCGTCGGCGGCGCGCAGGTCCACCACCAGCGGCCTGCCTCCCGCCTTGGCGACCGCTTCGGCCACGGCGTGGCCGAGGCCCGACGCGCCGCCGGTGATCAGGATGTCTCCAAGCATTCGTTTCCCTCCTCACGCCGCGTGCATCGCGGCGATGATCCCGGTCGTGGATCTGCCGGGCACGCTGGCCAGGACGACCGTCTCCGCGCCCACTTTCCGCAGTGACGCCGCCTCCGGCAGCTCTCTGCCGGAGTAGTCACCGCCCTTCACCCACACGTGCGGCCTGAGCCGTTCGATGGCCTGGGCCGGGGTGTCCTCGTCGAAGATCATGACGGCGTCGACGCATCCCAGTGCGCCGAGCACCTCGGCTCTGTCCTGCTGCCCGACCACGGGCCTGTTCGGGCCCTTGAGCCGCCTGGCCGAGGCGTCGGAGTTGAGGCACACGATCAGCGCGTCGCCGAGCGCCCTGGCCCTGCGCAGAAGACTCACGTGCCCGGCGTGCAGCAGGTCGAAACAGCCGCCGGTGGCGATCAGCCGTCCGCCGTTGGCCCTGACCAGGTCGGCGACCTCGGCGGGCGTGCGCGGCCTGTCACCCATCTGCGCGCAGGACGGCCTGATGGCCGCGGCTCCGCCGGCTTCGACGAAGGCGGCGGCCTCCCCGACCCCGAGGGCGACCGCGTCCTCCACCGGCCGCCGGTCGCGCAGCGCCAGCGCCGCCGCCGCCGCGAACCTGTCCCCCGCCCCGCACACGTCGTGGCCGCTGCAGAGCATGGGCGGCGGGATCCTGGTGTGGTGACCGCCTTCGCGCGCCAACACGGCGCCGTCGGCGCCCAGCGTCACCGCGACCGCCCGCGCGTTCAGGGTCCTCACCAGGCGCCGAGCCATCTCGTCCGGCCCGGCGTACGGCGGCGGGCACAGGAGCCGGGCCTCGCTCTCGCTGGGGGTGATGAGCGCGCACCCGGGCAGGGGGCTCGGGCCCTTCGGATGCGGATCCCACACGATGGGCGCGTCCGCCTCGCCGAGCAGGCCGAGCAGCGAGCCCGCCATGCCTCTGCCGTAGTCGGAGACCAGCACGGCGCCCGCCGTCCGGAGAAGGGAGCGGACCGTGCGGGTCACCGGGCCGGCCAGGCCGCCCACGGCGTACCCGTCCCCCGTGTCCAGGCGGACCAGCGTCTGCCCGGCCGCCCTGACCCGGGTCTTGCAGACGGTGGAGCCGCGCAGCGGCACCCGCACCACCCGCAGCCGGCCGTTCAGCAGCCCCCGCAGCGTGCGCCCGCTCTCGTCGTCGGCCAGCGCGGTGACCAGCACCACCTCCGCGCCGTCCCTGGCGGCCAGCAGCGCCGCCAGGCCCGCGCCGCCAGGCCGTGGATGTCTCGCCTCGACGTCGACCACGGGTACGGGCGCGTCGGGTGCGAGCCGTTCGGCGCTTCCCTCGATGTCGACGTCCAGCAGCGTGTCACCGATGACGACCAGCGGCCCGTTCACGCGCCCGCCTCCTCGATCGCGTAGCAGAGGAGGTGGATCATGGTCAGATGCACCTCCTGGACGGTCGCCGTGTCCGTGGCGGGCACCGCGACCACCTCGTCGCTGATCTCCGCCAGCGGGTTCGGCGCCCTGCCCGTCATGGCCCAGGTGATCAGCCCGCACTCGCGCGCCGCCCGGGCCGCGGCCAGCACGTTGCCGCTGGCACCGCTGGTGGACAGGCACAACAGCACGTCGCCTTGGCGGCCGTGCGCGCAGACCTGCCGGGCGTAGACGACGTCCGCGCCGAAGTCGTTGGAGATCGCCGTCACCGACGAGGTGTCGGCGTGCAGCGCGATGGCGGCGTAGGGGCGCCGCTCACCCCTGAACCTGCCGACCAGCTCGGCCGTCAGGTGCTGGGCCTCGGCGGCCGAGCCCCCGTTGCCGCACACCAGCAGCCGTCCGCCGCCGCCGAGGACGGCCGCGAGCTTGCGCCCCCATGCCTCCACGGTCGGCGCCTGGTCGGCGCTCATCGACAACGCCTCGCGCAGCATGGTCAGGTGCCTGTGCATGTCATCCCCCTCAGCTCGGCGCCCAGCACGGCGCCCAGCACGGCGCGGTACACGGCCTCGGTCTGCTCGGCCACGCGCGGCCAGCCGTAGCGCTGCCTGGCTCGGCGCGCCCCTGCGGCGCCGAGCTCCGCGGCCCGTTGCGGGGCTTCGAGAAGGTCTCGCAGCGCGCGTGCCAGCGCCTGCGGCCGGCGCGGCGGAATCAGCACGCCGCAGCCGTCGACCGTGTCGAGATGGCCGCCGACGGCCGAGGCGATCACCGGCACGCCGCAGGCCATCGCCTCCAGCGGCACCATGCCGAACGGCTCGTACCAGGGCACCGTGACCACGACGTCGGCCGAGCGCATCAGCGCGGGAACCTCGTCGTGCGGGACGCTGCCGAGCACCTTCACCCGGTCGGCCAGGCCGTAGGCGCCGGCCAGGGCCGCCAGCCTGGCCGCTTCGGGGTCGCCGGCGGAGCCGCCCGCGATCAGCAGCTCGGCCTCCGGCACCTCGCGCAGCGCCCGCAGCACGGTGTCGACGCCTTTGCGCGGCACCAGCCGGCCGATGCTCAGCACCCGCGGGCGCGTGCCCCTGTCCGCGCGCGGACCTTCGGGGGTGAAGTGATCCAGGTCCACTCCGCAGGGCACGATCGAGATGACGTGGCCGGGCACCCCCATGGCGTGCAGCTCGCCGACCTCGTCCGAGCAGGTGGCCAGCACCGCCGCCGCCGCTCGGCCGATCCGCCGCTCGGCGTCGATCCGGCCCGGCGGGCTGGTGTCCGCGCTCCCCTGCCAGCGCCGCTTCACGGTGCCCAGCGCGTGGAAGGTCTGCACGACGGGACGGTGGCCCGCCGCCAGCAGCGCGGCCTTGCCGCTCATCCAGAAGTGCGCGTGCACGATGTCCGGGGCCCGCCGCGTCCAGCGCCGTGCCAGCTGCTCGGCGAAGGCGGGCATGTAGGGGGGCAGTTCGTCCTTCGGGATCGGCACGGCGGGCCCCGCCCGGACGTACTCGACCCGCACCCTGTCCCCCAGTGGCACGCTCCGCGGCTGCTCGGGCGAGCTGCGCCGGGTGTGGACCGCCACGTCGTGGCCGCGCCGGGCCAGGGCGAACGCGAGCGCGGCGACATGGACGTTCTGCCCGCCCGCGTCGACCCCGCCGATCGCGGCCAGGGGATCGGCGTGTTCGGAGACGAGATCGATCTTCATGGGATCAGTTCCCTCACTGCCTTGACGACCTGCGCGGCTGCGACTCCTGTCAGGCACGGATGACCATTGACCGGACATGTCTGCGCCCGTGTGTCCTTGCACGGCCCCTCCTGGTCGCCCAGCAGCACGTACGGCACTCCGTACGGGGCCCAGCGCCCGGCCGGCCAGGAAGACCACCCGGTCGGCGTGCACGCTGACCGCGCGGACGGCGGGACCGGCGAGCAGCACATCACCGGCGCTGTCCGGGCGAGCCACCAGGACGGTGCGGCTCACCAGCGCTCCCTCAGCTCCCCGCGAAGCCGGTGCAGGCAGGCGACGGGCGGGATGGCCACGCTGGTGACCAGCATCCTGACGATCTCGGCGGGCGTTCGCGGTCCCGGCGCGATCCGCTCCCACGCGAACCGCGCGGTGAGCGCCGCCCACCCCGTCCCCGCGAGGAGCGCGGCACCTGCCGCCCGGTTCCTGGCGCTGCCGCCTTTCCTGGCCGCCCCGCGCGTGGCGCCACCACCGCCCTTCCCCGCCGCGGCCACGGCGAGGGCGACGGCGGACAGCCCCAGTACGGCCGTGACGGCGTGCCTGGGCAGCAGCCCGCCCGCCCCGATCAGCGACCGCCAGCCGGGCCCGTGGATCCGGCGCATCAGCGCGTCGTCGGCGTTGCCCCGCTGGAATCGAACGCTGGCCCAGAAGCCGTCGTCCCGCACCGGATGCCGGGTCACCCGCTCCCCCTTGACCAGCCGGAAACCGGCCGCCATCACTCTCAGCGCGAGATCGGCGTCCTCCCGGTAGGCGCGGGGGAAGCGCTCGTCGAACCCGCCGACCTTCTCCAGCGCGCTCCGCCGGTACGCCATGTCCGCGGTGATCCAGTCCGCGTCCGCCAGGCCGGCCGTGTTGCGCTCCGCGTCCGTCGGCCGGCGGCCCTCCGGCAGCGGCACCTCGATCCTGCCCTGGCTGCCGCCCACGTCCTCCGGCAGGTCCGCCAGGTCCTTGACGACCGCTTCCAGCCACCCTTCGGCGGGCACCACGTCGTCGTCGAGGAAGACCACCCATGGCGTTCGCGCCTGCCGCCAGCCCTTGTTACGGGCCGCGGCGGGTCCTCTGCGTTCGGTGTCCTCCACCACGATCACCGGCACGCCCGCCGGAACGGCGTCGGCCAGGGAGGCCCGCCCGATCGTGGGGATCACCACCGTGATCATGCGGGCCTCCGCACCACGAACGGCCCGATCACGAGCAGGTCGACCGGCGCGGAGCCGAAGCACTCCAGCGCGTCCCTCGGCGAGTCGACCATCGGCCGCCCCGCCGTGTTCAGGCTGGTGTTCACCACGACGGGCAGCCCCGACAGCGCCTCGAACCGCTCCAGCACCCCGGCCATCAGCGGGTCGCTCTCCGGCGAGACGGTCTGGATGCGGGCCGTCCCGTCCACGTGCACGACGGCGGGGATCCGTTCCCGCCACTCCGGCCGCACGTCATGGACGAACAGCATGTACGGCGAGGGCACCGGCCCCCGGCCGAAGATCTCCCGCGCCCTGGACTCCAGCACCATCGGCGCGACCGGCCGGAACTGCTCCCGGCCCTTGACGTCGTTCAGCCGCTCGGTGTTGCGGACGTGGCCGGGATGGGCCAGCAGGGAGCGCCGGCCCAGCGCGCGCGGCCCGTACTCGCTGCGCCCCTGGAACCAGGCCACGATCTTGTCGTCGGCCAGCGCCGCGGCCACCTCACCGGCCAGGTTCGCCGGCCGCGCGTACGGCACGCGCGCCACGTCCAGCCACGCGGCCACCTCCTCGTCGCTCCAGCGGCGCCCCAGGTCCGCGCCGCGCATGGGCGCGGCCGGCTCGCCCTGCTCCTGGGCCAGGTGCAGGGCGCCGCCGAGCGCCGTGCCCGAGTCGCCGGCGGCCGGCTGCACCCAGACGTCCTCGAACGGCCCCTCGGCCAGCAGGCGCGTGTTGGCCACGCAGTTGAGCGCCACCCCTCCGGCCATCGCCAGGTGCCGCGCGCCCGTCCTGGCGTGCAGCCAGAAGGCCAGGTCGAGCAGCACCTCCTCCAGCCGCGTCTGGACGCTGGCGGCCAGGTCGGCGTGGTCGGCGGTCCACCGCTCGCCGCTGCCGAGCTTCTTGGCGAAGCCGCCCCAGTCGATCGGCTCGACCCTGAAGCCGCCTTCCGGCGTGGCCGTGATCAGTTCGCGCAGCACGTCGAGGTGCCGGGGCGTGCCGTAGGAGGCCATGGCCATGACCTTGTACTCGTCGCTGGAGCGCATGAATCCCAGGTGCTCGGTGACGTCCTCGTACATCAGGCCGAGCGAGTGCGGCAGTTCCTGGGTGGCGAGCGTGGTCAGCTCGCCGTCGCGATAGTGGCCGGCCAGGTGCGAGACGGACTCGCCGCGGCCGTCGCACACCAGGACCGCGCAGTCCTCGAACGGCGCCGCGAGCCCCGCCGAGGCGGCGTGCGCCACGTGGTGCGGCACGAACCGCACCTGCGCCGGGTCGAGCCCGGGCAGCGCCGTGGCCAGGAAGCTCGGCGCCCTCATCGCGTACGTGGTGCGCAGGTCCTCCCACGGGGCGCCCGTCTCCTGCCGGACCAGTGAAGGATCGTAGGAATAGGCGACCGCGTCGAGATCCTCGGGCCGAAGCCCGGCCTCGGCGAGACACCAGGCGGCGGCCTGCTCGGGCAACTCCCACGCCGAGAACGGCACGGGCCGCTTGCCATGCTTGCGCCGGCTGAACCGCTCCTCTTCCGCGGCGGCGACGACCTCGCCGTCCACCACCAGGGCGGCGGCGGGGTCGTGGAAGACCGCGTTGATCCCAAGGAACCTCATGGGAGAAGCGCTACCGAGCGCAGCGGTCGTTAAACGCAAGGTAGGAGGGGCAGCCGTCTCTCAAGTTGACGCGGCAGCCAGGCGCGGCCGGGCTTTTCGGACGCGAAGAAATCTTGAAAGGGGGCGCGGATGAAAATCCTGGTCTGGCATGTGCACGGCTCCTGGACCACCTCATTCGTCCAGGGCCGTCACACCTACCTCGTCCCTCTCACCCCCGGCCGCGACGCCGACGGCAGAGGGCGGGCGCAGAACTTCGACTGGCCCTCCTCGGTACGTGAGGTGCCGTGGGACCGGCTCGCGCACGAGCAGGTCGACCTCGTCGTCTACCAGCGCCCGCACGAGATCGAGCTGGCCCGCGACTGGCTCGGCGGCGCGGTGCCCGGCGTCTACGTCGAGCACAACACCCCCAAGGGCGACGTACCCGCCACCCGGCATCCGCTCGCCGGCCAGTCGGCCATCCCGCTCGTGCACGTCACCCACTTCAACGCGCTGTACTGGGACAACGGCCTCGCCCCGGTCCGCGTCATCGAGCACGGCGTGGTCGATCCCGGCCACCGCTACACCGGGGAGCTGCCCAGGGCCGCCGTGGTGATCAACGAGCCGGTCCGGCGCGCGCGGGTGGCCGGCACCGACCTGCTCGCCGCCTTCGACGTGCCGCTCGACGTGTACGGCATGAAGACCACGGGCCTGCCGTACCCGGCCTACGACCTGCCACAGGCCGAGTTGCACGCGGCCCTCGCCATGCGGCGCGCCTACCTGCACCCCTACCGGTGGACCTCGCTCGGCCTCGCCCTCATCGAGGCCATGATGCTCGGCCTGCCCGTCGTCGCCCTGGCCGCCACCGAGGCGATCGAGGCCGTGCCGCAGGAGGCCGGTGTCCTGTCCACCAAGCTGCCCGTTCTGGTCGAGGCGCTGTCGGAGTTCGTCCGGGATCCCGCCCTGGCCGGCCAGTACGGCAAGGGCGCCCGCACGGCGGCGCTTTCCCGCTACGGAATCGCCAGATTCCTCGACGACTGGGACCGCGTGCTCGGCGAGGCGCCGTGAACGTTTACCACGTACACCTCGGGTAGCCGTGGTTTCGACAAAATCAACGTATCAGGATCGGTGAAAACATGATCATCATCGGCATAATCCTGCTGCTCCTGGGGTGGCTGCTCGGCATCTCGCTGCTCTACACGATCGGTGCCATCCTCCTGGTCATCGGCGTGATCCTGCTCGTCCTGGGCTCCATCGGCCGTCCGGTCGGAGGCCGGCGATATTGGTTCTGACCTGGCCCCTCAGCCCGCGACGAGAAGGATTCAGCCATGTCCCGCATCGGATATTTCCTGAGCAGCGAGGAGCACGGACCCAAAGAACTCGTCCGGCAGTCGAAGCTGGCCGAGCAGGCGGGCTTCGAAGGGCTCTGGATCTCCGATCATTACCATCCCTGGCTCGACGAACAGGGCCAGAGCCCCTTCGTCTGGTCCACCATAGGAGCGATCGCCGAGGCGGTGACGCTGCCGATCACGACGGCGGTCACCTGCCCTCTGGTGCGCATCCATCCGGCCGTCATCGCCCAGGCCGCCGCGACCAGCGCCGTACTGACGGGCGGCCGCTTCCAGCTCGGCGTCGGCACGGGTGAGGCGCTGAACGAGCACATCACCGACTCCCGCTGGCCGCCGGCCGCCGAACGGCTGGAGATGCTGGAGGAGGCGATCGAGGTGATGCGCCGGCTGTGGAGCGGCGAGCTGACCACCCACCGCGGTACGCACTACTCCGTCGACAACGCGCGCCTCTACACGCTTCCCGAGCAGCCGCCGCCGGTGTACATCTCCGGCTTCGGCGAGAAGTCGGTCCGGCTGGCGGGGCGGATCGGCGACGGCTACATCTGCACGGGGCCGGCCGCCGACCTGGTCAAGCTGTTCCGCGAGTCCGGCGGGGCGGGCAAACCCACCCAGGGCGGGCTGAAGGTCTGCTACGCCGACGACGAGGCGTCCGCCCGCAAGACCGTGCACCGGCTGTGGCCGACCCAGGGCATCAAGGGCGAGGCCTCCCAGCTGCTCCCCCTGCCGCGCCATTTCGCGCAGCTGGCGGAGATGGTCACCGAGGAGGAGGCCACCGCTTCGACACCGTGCGGCCCCGACCCCGAGGTGCACGTCCAGGCGATCCAGAAGTACGTGGACGCCGGGTTCGACG
The DNA here is from genome assembly GCF_043496855.1 of Nonomuraea sp. JJY05. Classification (NCBI taxonomy): domain Bacteria; kingdom Bacillati; phylum Actinomycetota; class Actinomycetes; order Streptosporangiales; family Streptosporangiaceae; genus Nonomuraea; species Nonomuraea sp. JJY05. The sequence continues at coordinate 6,386 of NZ_JBIEIS010000033.1, read as the reverse complement.
AGATCTACATCAGCCAGATCGGTACCGAGCAGGACGCCTTCTTCGAGTTCTACTCCCGCGAGGTCCTGCCCCGGCTGCGATAGCCGAATGGTCCGGCCGGCGTCAGCGCTGACGCCGGCCGGACGTCTCAGCCCTTGCTGCGGGTGAACAGTTCCTGGGCCTTGGTCTTGAGCCCTTTCTTCACCACGCCGATCGCGTCGGGGTCGCCCTTGATGATGGCCTCGGCGGCGTCCTTGAGCTGCTCGAAATCCGTGTGCGGCGGGATCGGCGGGATGTCGGGGTCGCAGTGGACGTCGAGGACGACGGGCCGGTCGGCGGCCAGGGCGCGGTCCCAGGCCGGGCCGATCGCCTCGGGCTTCTCGACCTCGATGCCCTCCAGGTCCAGCGAGCGGGCGAAGCCGGCGTAGGACACGTCCGGCAGCGTCTGCGACTCCTCGAACTTCGGCGCGCCGCCCATGGCCCGCAGCTCCCAGGTGACCTGGTTCAGGTCGTTGTTGTGCAGGACCGCCACGATCAGCCGCGGATCGGCCCACTGCGAGCAGTACCGCTTGATCGTGATGAGCTCGGCCAGCCCGTTCATCTGCATGGCGCCGTCGCCGACGAAGGCGATGACGGGCCGGTCCGGGTGGCCGAACTTCGCGCCGATCGCGTACGGCACCCCCGACCCCATCGTCGCCAGGGTCCCCGACAGCGAGCCGCGCACGCCGGCGCGGATCTTCAGGTCGCGGGCGTACCAGTTCGCGGCGGAGCCGGAGTCGGCGGTCACGATGGCGTTGTGCGGGAGCCGCGGGTTCAGCTCCCAGAACAGCAGCATCGGGTTGATCGGGTCGGCCTCCACCTTGGCCTGGCGTTCGACCGTGCTCCACCAGCGCGCGAGGTTCTGCTCGACGGTGTCGCGCCAGGACCGGTCCGGCTGGCGGTTCAGGCGCGGGATCAGTGCCCGCAGCGTCTCGGCGGCGTCGCCGACGAGGTTGACCTCGGTCGGGTAACGCATGCCGATCATGCGGCCGTCGACGTCGATCTGCACGCCGCGCGCCTCCCCGAAGGGCGGCAGGAACTGCGTGTACGGGAAGTTCGATCCGACGATCAGCAGCGTGTCGCAGTCACGCATGAGCTCGTAGGAGGGCCGGGTGCCGAGCAGCCCGATGGCCCCGGTGACGTACGGCAGGTCGTCGGGCAGGACGTCCTTGCCGAGCAGCGCCTTGGCCACCCCGGCCCCGGTGAGCTCGGCGACCTCGATGACCTCGGCGGCGGCCGAGCGGGCGCCCTGACCGACCAGGATCGCCACCTTCGACCCGGCGTTGAGGACCTCGGCGGCGCGAGCGATCTCCTCGTCCGGCGCGCGGGTCACCGGCGGCGTGTAGCCGGGCGCCGACGACGGCACGTTCTTGAACGCGTGGGCGGGCGGCTCGTAGGGCTCCTCCTGCAGGTCGGAGGGGATGATCACGGCGGTCGGGGCGCGCTCGGCGACGGCGATGCGCATGGCGCGGTCGATGAGGTTGGGCAGCTGGGCCGGGACGGTCGCCATCTGCACGTACGCGCTCGCGACGTCCTTGAACAGGCTCAGCAGGTCCACCTCCTGCTGGTAGTTGCCGCCCATGGCGCTGCGGGCCGTCTGGCCGACGATCGCCACGACCGGGACGTGGTCGAGTTTGGCGTCGTACAGGCCGTTCAGCAGGTGGATCGCGCCCGGCCCGCTGGTCGCCAGGCACACCCCGGGTTTGCCGGTGAACTTGGCGTATCCGACGGCCTCGAACGCGGACATCTCCTCGTGCCGGGACTGGACGAAGCGCGGGCGGTCGTCGGCGCGTCCCAGCGCCGCGATGATCCCGTTGATGCCGTCGCCCGGATAGCCGAACAGGTGGTCCACGTCCCACTGACGCAGTCGTAGGAGCAGGTAGTCGGCAACGGTAGGCGCCATGACCGGATCCTCTCGAGGTGGTAGTGGGTCTTTTGGGGCCCTTCCCGAGCCACACGATTGAAACCGGGGAGCCGGGGCAGCCGAAGCGCGAACGGGGGGCCGCCGATGAGCGAGGTGTGGTGGATCGTAGGACGCGGACTGCTCGGAGGCCTGCTGGTCATGGTCTTCGCGGTGATCGGCGAGATGGTGACGCCCAAGCGGTTCGCCGGCATCTTCGCCGCCGCTCCCGCCGTGGCCCTGGCCGGGATGACCATCACCGTGCTGCACGAGGGCGAACGCCAGCTCGCGCAGTCCGCGCTCGGCATGATCGCCGGATCGTTCGCGCTGGTGGCGTACTGCGCGGTGGCCGTGCCGCTCATACGTCGCCTGGGCGCCTTCGCGGGCTCGCTGACGGCACTCGCGGTGTGGACGGCCGTCGCCGGCGCGGGCTGGGCACTGATCACATGAAGGCGATCCGGCTGGAGCCGTCCAGGCTCCGGGACACGCCGATCCGCGGGATGGTGACGCGTTTCGCCTTCGGGGCGATCGTCTCGGTGGCCGCCGGTCTGGTCGGGCTGCGCTGGGGACCCGTGGCGGGAGGAGTGTTCCTGGCCTTCCCCGCCATCCTGGCCGCCACGCTGACCCTCATCGAGGAGGAGGAGCATCGGCGCGACCCGGCCGCCCAGGACGCCCGCGGCGCGGTGCTGGGCGCGACCGGCATGATCGCGTTCGCCGCGTGCGTGTGGGCGCGGGCGACCTTGCTGCCCCCTGCGCTCGTCCTGGCGGTGGCCACCGTGGCCTGGGCGGTGATCGCGGGTCTGCTCTACCTGGAGTTCGGCGCCCGCCGCGGCCGATGAGCCATCAGGTGGACGCCGAGGGCGGCGGGATCGGGGCCCGGGCCTGGGGTGAGGAGAGTACGAAGGACGTCGCGGGCTTGCCGAGCTAGTCGAGCTGGTCGATGAGCGGTTCGAGCGCGCACCTCACGGCCCCGGCGCTGCTCGCGGTCGCCGGTCTGGGTCCTGGCCGGAGCGGCACTGGCCCTCAGGAGGCCAGGCCGCCCCGTGTCGAGCAGGGTGTTCAGCAGGGTGTCCAGGTGACTTTCAGCTGGCCCTCCAGCGTCCCCCACTGGCCCGGCTGGCTGCAGCCGAACCAGCGCTGTCCGACGAGCGTCTCCCCGGCGTAGTAACTCAAGACCGTGAGGTTGTCGCCACCCGGTGGAGGTGGCGGAATAGCATGGGCTGGGGCAGAGCCGACGGCGAGCAGACCGGCGATCATCGTCGCCGCGATAATCCCCTGCTTAATTCTCACGAAGGTCCCTCCAGGAGCACGTGAACTTCAAGCAACGCGACCGAACTTTATTCTCTCCGGATCATGAGCCCTGTCAATATCATTGCGCCGGCTGCCGTACACGCTGACTGCGGTGGAACGTGGCATCACCCGCGCCCGAACCCTCTGACCCGCCGGCCCCGGAGACGGTGACCGCTGACGCGGGCTCCTGATCGTCCCGCCGACCAGCCCCGCGACTTCCGTGGACGAGCGGTCCGCTCCGCTGCCGGCCGGTGTCGCGGGGCGAGCGCGAGGCAGAGTCACGCGACGAGGCGCAGCCAGGCCCTCGCGAGTGCGGCGTGACCGGCCGGCGTCGGGTGCACGCCGTCCTCGGCCCAGTACTCCGGCCCGGTCGTCGCGGCGAGCTCGGCGAACATGCCGTCGGCGGCGAGCAGGTGCGCGCCGTACTCGCGGGCGAGCTCCCGCACGACCTGGATCTTCGGGTCCAGGTCGGCGCGCCACTCCTTGCGCCCCTGCTCGCCGACGTGCACGTCGCCGACCTCGACGAGGCCGCTGATCGGCAGGAGGAACGGCTCTATGAGGATCAGCTCCGTGCCCGCCTCAGCGAGGGGGGCGAGCAGGCGGTCGTAACCTGCCGCGAAGTCCTTCGCGGGGATCACGTAGCCGTCGGGGTCGTAGGTGTGCCAGGCCACGTCATTGCCGCCGACGAGGATCGACACCACGTCCGGGCGCGCGTCGAGCACGTCCGCCTGCCAGCGGGCTTCGAGGTCCATCACCTTGTGGCCGCCGATCCCGGTGTTCAGCCAGGTCACGGGGCGGTCCGGATGCCGCAGGCCCCACTCGCCCGCGATGTGCAGCGGGTAGCCGAACCCGAGGCCCTGTTCGCTCTCCAGCCGCCCGCAGTCGGTGATCGAATCGCCGGTGAACATCACGGTGCTTCCCGGTCGGATGGTGATCGTCATGTGCTCTCCTGTAAAACTCGGTCAAGTGGTGTGAACGTGGGTATTCAGGCGGCCGGGGATGCCGGCCTGCCGAACCATCGGCCGGCGGCCCGCTCGAAAGCCGCACGATCAGGGTCGCGATCGCCTGCCCAGGCGACCACGCCGTCAGGCCGGACAAGCACGGCGCCCGATCCGAGGTCGTTTCTCGCCGGCCCGGCCGCATACCGCATCCGGCTCTCCCAGCCCATCGCCGAACCGTGCAGGCGCCGGTCGATGCTGAAGTCGAGCGCGACGCCTCGTCCGTCCCGCATCAGGTCGCCGAGGCGAGTGCCGTCCTCGAGACGGAAATCGGGGGCGTTGCGGCCGACCAGCGGGTGCTCGCCGCCGAGGTCGTAGCGGATCGACGATCCCGATGTCTTCTCGAACACGTAGGTCGTCCCGTCACGGGTCCCGAGCAGGTCGCGGATCACTCCTTGGACGGCCTGCGCATGCGGGTCCGGCTTCATGGCCGCCGCCTGGGCGCGCGTCCAGTCGAGCACCCATGCGCCGATCGGATGCCGCTCGCGGGTGTAGGTGTCGAGCAGCCCGTCCGGCGCGTGCCCGCGCACGGTCGCCGCGAGCTTCCATCCCAGGTTCATGGCGTCGCCGATGCCGAGGTTGAGTCCCTGCGCCCCGAGGGGAGAGTGGATGTGGGCGGCGTCGCCCGCGAGCAGGACGCGCCCTCGCCGGTAGGTCGTCGCCTGCATCGCCCGATCGGTGAAGCTCGAGGCGAGATGGACGTCGCTCAACGTCACGTCGGTGCCGGACACACGGCGCAGAACCGCCTGGAGATGTTCGCGGGTCGGCCGCTGCGAGCGATCGAACGCGCCGCCGTCGAACTCCAGCATGCCGACGTACCCCTTCGCGGGCGTCCGGAGGTACATGCCGGTCGGCGTCAGATTGAACCCGGGGCGCAGCTTCTCGGGATCGGCGATGGTCGCGAGCACGACGTAGCCGGTGAACTGCGGCTCGGTGCCGGCGAAGCCGAAGCCCGCGAGCCCGCGCACCGCGCTGCGGCCGCCGTCGCAGCCGACGAGCAGGCGCGCCGCGTACTCGTGCTCGCCGGCCCGCGCGACCACGATCTCATCGCGCTGCGCGATGCCCGAGACCGTGACGCCGCGCCTGACCTCCACGCCGAGCATGGACGCCCGCTCCGACAGCACCGCCTCGACCGCTTCGAGGTTCGTCATCACCCCCTCCGCCGCCGGACTGGGGAGCCGGTACGGCAGGGCGGCGACGTCGACCTTGGCCGGATCGAGCATCATGCCGGCGAAGTGGCCCGCGCCACGAGGGGGCGACGGCTCGTCCGCGCCGGGATAGTCGTCGACGCCCGACGCCTTCAGCAGCGGGTCCAGCATGCCGCGGCGGTAGAACGCCTCGACCGACGCGGCGGACAGGCCCCGCATCCCGAGCGGGTCCGCCTTCCACGGGGAGCGGGGCTCCGGCTCCCGCTCGAGCACCAGGACGGAACAGCCGGCGAGGCCGAGCTCGCAGGCAAGGAACAGGCCAACGGGGCCGGCGCCCACGATCACTACGTCATGCACGAAAACTCCCTTCAGTTCTCTTCGGACATGCAAAGACTGAAGCGGGCCGCTCACACGGGGCACACACGGCGCTGACATGGGCGCACATGGCGCTGACACTCCCGTCCTGCGCTGGGTTCGAGCGCCCGGCAGGCCGGAAAAGGCGATTTGGGAACAGGAGGGTGCGTGCGCGAAGATCGGGGGATGGACGGGGGTACGCGGCTTCGCGTCTCGCTGCTCGGCGCCTTCCAGGCGTCTCGCGGTGACGCTGCCCTGCCCGTCCGGGGCGCGCGGTTGCAGGGTCTGGTCGCACGCCTGGCGCTCGCCGGCGGGCGCGCGGTCGAGCAGGGCGTCCTCGTCGACGCGCTCTGGCCCGAGGACCCGCCGGCCGGCCCCGCCCACGCCCTGCAGGCCCTCGCCTCACGGCTGCGCCGGGCCCTCGGCTCGGCCGGCGACGTCACGCAGGTCGCGGGCGGCTACCGGCTGGAGGTGGATGCGGCCGACGTGGACGCGCTGCGGTTCGAGCAACTCGCCGCAGCCGGCCGTGACCGCCTGCGCGCCGGCGACCCGAATGCCGCGGCGGCCGTGCTCGGCGAGGCCGTGGCGCTGTGGGGCGAGCGTCCCGGCGCCGAGCCCACGGTCGTCGCCGCGGTGGCGCCCGCCGCCGCGACCCGGCTGGCGCACGCCTCGGTCGAG
>NZ_JBIEIS010000032.1:0-151388 GCF_043496855.1 Nonomuraea sp. JJY05 | reverse complement strand
CGCCACGCCCCCTCCAAGGCGTGGCGGCGGGGTCGTCCGTCTTATTCGTCGTAGAAGATGACCACGCGGGCCACCTGCCGCTCGTCCTCGACGGCTTCGCCGGGGCGGCGCCGGCCGCTCGCGACGACCTCGCCGGTGCGCGGATCGACGACGCGGTAGGCGGTCGGCAGCCCGTCCTCGCGCGTCGGGCGCAGCGCGCCGCCGTTCTCCTGGTAGACCACGTGCAGGCGGCCGGGCACGCGCAGGGCGCGCGGGCTGATGAACGTCTCCCAGTCCGGCTCCATGTCGGTCGTGGGCAGGCCGTCCAGGATCTTGCCGAGCAGCCCGACGTACGTGGAGCCCTCGAAGTCGAGGGATTCCCGCCAGCCGCCGGACGGGGCCAGGAAGTACGGCGCGTGTCCCGGCTCGTCGCCGTGCAGCTTCCACTGCCAGATGTTCGCGGCGCCGTAGACCACGCCCATGGCCCCGCCCGCGCACAGGTTGCTCCACGCCTCGTGGCCCTGCCACCAGCCGGCGGCATTGGTGGCGCTGCGGGTCTGCTCGTAGGTGGGCTCGCCGTTGGCGACGGCCTTGACGGGCGTGTCGCGCCGCATGACCGCCACCCGCTCGGGGACGTGCTCGCCGCCGTGGCCGGTCTGGCACCACTGGAAGTCCAGCCAGTCGGCGTCCTGGCAGGCCCGGTTGTCGGCGTGCGGACGGTAGTGGATGCCGGTGGGCTGGGCGTAGCAGTCCCAGGCGTGGACCTCGGCGCCGCCGGCCGCGATCTGCGGCTCGCGGCCGGAGCCGTCGGCGCCGACCAGGTAGATCGCGGGGCGGGCGCCGTAGCGGGCCACCAGGTAGCGGCAGTAGCGGGCGTACTCCTCGGGCGGCACGACGGTGCCGGCCACGTCGAGCCCCTTCCAGCCGAACCCCTGGAAGACCGGCTGGAGCACGGGCACGATCTCGTGCTCTGCCAGGATGTCCAGGAGCCGGTCCAGGTACTGGAAGTAGGCGGGGTTGAGCGCGTTGACGTGCCCGGTGGGCAGGTCCTCGAAGGCGACGTCGAAGCCCTCGTCGGCCGAGCGGTCGCGCGGGCCGGCGGCGCGCATGTCGGGCTGGACCGACATCAGCAGCACCGCGTTGAAGCCCTTGGCCTGCCGGTCGGCCGCGTACGTGCGCACCTGCTCCTCGGTGGCCCGCCAGGGCAGGCCCCAGGCGGTGTCGGCGACCATGATCGCCGGGGTACCGTCGGCGTGGACGAGGCTGCGCCCGCCCGGCGACATGGTCCAGAAGCCGTGCCGCCGGAAGCGGTGCGCGGCCGGCTCCACGGCGTCCACCTCGATGATCCCGGACGCCCCGCGCAGCCCCCGGTCGTCCAGGGACGCGTCGGCGCTCCAGTGCCAGCGGCCGTGCGCCAGCGGTGAGCTGAACCGGATCCGCCAGGTGCGGCCGCCGTCGTAGAACGCCGGCCGGCGCAGGGCCCGCCCGGTGTCGTGGGTGAAGTCGGCCCACACCTCGACGGCGGTGTAGGCGTCGGGGACGTCGGCCGAGGCGGTGAGCGTGAGCTCCACCTCGCGCCAGGCTCCCCCGACGCGCGTCACGTCCCCCATCAGCCGTCCACCTGGGCGCTGAGCAGCGCCTTGCGCGCGATGCGCTGCGCGGCCAGCGCGTCCTGGCGGGCCTGCGCCTCGGCGAGGGCGTCCACGTCGAGGACCTGCAGGGCCCGCCAGATCGTCCGCATGACCTCGATGCCGGCCCGGGCGGCCTCCACCGAGTCCTCGCGGAAGGGGAACTGGTCGAGCTGCCAGACGCCCTGCCAGCCGGCCTGGCGCAGGGTGTGGAAGAACTCGAAGGTCTCGACGAGATGGATGGAGCCGACGACCATGTCGTCGTCCCAGCCGCGGAAGTTGTCGTTGACGTCGATGGCGTAGAGCCGGTCGTGGTCGAGGATGAGCTGGGCCGCGTCGGCCGGGGACTCGAGGCCGTACAGGGAGTGGCCGAAGTCGAGCAGGATGCCGACGTTGGGCACGTCCATCTTCTCGATGGCCAGCAGGGTGCGGGCGGCCGAGGAGAAGGTCATGCGGTTTCGCGGCTCGCGCGGCTTGTACTCGATGGCGAAGCGCAGGTCGGGGTGGCGCTGGGCCAGCTCGCGGACGGCGTCGATGGACATCTGCCACAGCGCCTTGTAGTCGGCCTGGAAGGGGTAGTCCCAGCCGTCCTGGCCGGGCCAGAGCTTGACATAGTCGCAGCCGAGGCGGCGGGCCAGGTCGGCGGACTCGCTGACCAGCTCGATGGCGTCGCGCCGGACGGCGGGGTCGGGATTGGTGAAGCCGCCGCGGGCGAACTTCCTGGTGTAGATCTCCGGCGTCAGCGCGATGGCCCGCAGCCCGTTGGCCTTCAGCCGGTCCTCCAGCTGGTCCACGTCGAGGTCGGCGGGGTTGAACGGATAGTTGATGTCGACCACGGACAGGCTGCCGACCTGGCCCGCGCGGTCGATCGCCTCCAGCGTGGAGACGGGCGGGCCGTACCCGTCCGTGGCATAGCGGTCGCGGAACTGCCCGAAGTGCCAGAGCCCGGCGCCGAACAGTGGTTCTGCTGCCATACGGAATGGTCTCCTATCCCTTGATCGCGCCGGCGAGGGCGCCTTGTTCGACTGCTCCCCCGCCTGAAGCCGAAGGCGGTGGATTCCTGGCTCACACTGCCTGACCGACCAGCGGACAGTCAGTGACTGAATATCTATTCAATATCGCCTGTCTATTCGAGCGGAATGTAACGTCGGCGGCATACGGCCGTCAAGAAGCAGGCCAGCCGCAAGCTTCCGCACCTCATTGACATAAACGCGATGGCGGCCTTAGCTTCAAAATATGCCTAATCATATTGGAATAGATATTCAAGACGTGGCCCGGTGATGTCGTTGCTTGCTGCCGATCCGACGCGTTCGGCCGTCTATCGCCAGGCGGCCGAGCGGATCCGCCGGGCCGACCGGCACACCGCGGCCGCGGAGCTGGAGCAGCTGGCCACGGAGGTGCGCCGGAGCATCATCCGCATGATCGAGCGTGCCCGGATGGGGCACGTGGGGGGCGACCTGTCGGTCACCGACATCCTGGTGACCTGCTTCTACGGCGTGCTGTCCGTCGATCCGGAACGTCCGCGGTGGAGCGGGCGCGACCGTTTCGTGCTGAGCAAGGGACACTGCGCCGCCGCCCTGTACTCGACCCTCGCCCACTGCGGCTTCTTCCCCACGGCCGAGCTGGACACCTTCATGGCCCCGCTGTCGGCGCTCAACGGCCACCCCAACCGCATCAAGGTCCCCGGCATCGAGACCAACACCGGCGCGCTCGGGCACGGCCTGCCCGTGGCCACCGGGTGCGCGCTGGCCGCCAAGCTCGACGGCGCGGACTGGCGCACGTTCGTCGTGCTCGGCGACGGGGAGCTGCAGGAGGGCAGCAACTGGGAGGCCGCCATGGCGGCCGCGCACCACGGCCTGTCGTCGCTGACCGCCGTCATCGACCGCAACCGCCTTCAGCAGGGCGCCAGGACCGAGGACACCAACGCCCTGGGCGCGCTGGACGACAAATGGCGCAGCTTCGGCTGGGAGGTACGCGAGGTCGACGGCCACGACCACCTCGCCCTTCTGCAGGCGATGAGCGGCTCGTCGACCGGCAGGCCGGTGGCCGTCATCGCCCACACGATCAAGGGGAAGGGAGTGTCGTTCATGGAGGACCGGGTGGAGTGGCACCACAAGGTGCCCAGCCCCGACCAGGTCGAGGCGGCCCTCGCGGAGCTGGCACGATGACCGTGACCGACCAGCAGACCGCCTTCGACTGCCGGCAGGACTTCGCCGCGGAGCTCCTGGCCCTGGCGGCCGAGGACGAGCGGATCGTGGCCGTCTGCAACGACTCCGTGGGCTCCAGCAACCTCGCCGGCTTCCGGGAACGTTTCCCCGACCGGCTGATCAACGTCGGCATCGCCGAGCAGGACCTTGTCGGAGTGGGCGCGGGGCTGGCCAACGCCGGCAAGATCCCCTTCGTGTGCGCGGCGGCGCCGTTCCTCACCGGCCGCGCCCTGGAGCAGATCAAGGCCGACGTCGCCTACAGCGAGGCGCACGTCGTGCTCTGCGGGCAGAGCCCGGGCATGGCCTACGGCGAGCTCGGCCCCACCCACCACTCGATCGAGGACCTGTCCTGGATGCGCGCGGTCGCCGGGCTCGACGTGATCGTCCCGGCCGACTCCGTCCAGACCCGCGCCGCCGTCCGCTGGGCGGCGACCTCCGGCAGGCCCAGCTACGTGCGCATCCCGCGGTTCAAGGTGCCCGTGGTCACGCCCGAGGGCGCGCCCTTCGGGCCGCGCAGAGCGGTGCTGCTCGCCGACGGCGACGACGCCACGGTGATCGCCATCGGCTCGCTGGCCTCCCGCGCGCTGCAGGCGGCCGCCCGGCTCCGCGAGGAGGGCGTCTACCTGCGGGTCCTCAACATGCCTTTCCTCGACCCGCTGGACGAGGAGGCCATCGTGGCCGCCGCGCGGGAGACCCGCGGCATCGTCACCGCGGAGGAGGCCACCATCAGCGGCGGGCTCGGCGCGGCCGTCGCCGCCACCGTCGTCACCCGCCACCCCGTCCCCATGCGCATCCTCGGCGTGCCCCGCGTGTTCGCCCCCACCGGCGACACCGCCTTCCTGCTCGACCACTTCGGCCTGTCCGCCGACGGCATCGTCAGCGCCGTCAAGGACCTGCTGCGCCATGGCTAGCCCGCTCATCCTGGCCGTCGACCAGGGCACCAGCTCCACCAAGGCGCTGCTCGTCGACGAGAGCGGCCACGTCGTCTCCCGCGCCGTCGTGGCGGTCGCCGAGAGCCAGCCCCGCCCCGGCTGGGTCGAGCAGTCCGCCGACGAGCTGTGGCAGAGCGTACGGCGGGCGGTCGCCGAGTGCGTCGCCCCCGAGCAGGCCGCCCGGGTCGCCGGTGTGGGGTTCAGCAACCAGCGCGAGTCGCTGGTGCTGTGGGAGCGCCGCACCGGCGAGCCGGTCGGGCCGCTGATCAGCTGGCAGGACCAGCGCACCGCCGCCCAGTGCCACGAGCTGGCCGCCACCGGGGCCGCCGACCTGGTGAGGTCGGTGAGCGGGATGCCGCTGGACCCGATGTTCTCCGCGCTCAAGGCCCGCTGGCTGCTCGACGCCTACGATCCGGACCGGCGCCGCGCCCGGGCGGGCGAGCTGTGCCTGGGCACCGTCGACTCCTGGCTGCTCAGCCGCCTGGGCGGGGAGCACGTCATCGAGATCGGCAATGCCTCGCGCACCCAGCTGCTCGACGTCGGGACCGGGGACTGGGACCCGCGGCTGCTGGAGCTGTTCGGGGTGCCGGCCGAGGTGCTGCCCCGGGTGGTCGCCTCCTGCGGCGCCTTCCCCGCCGTCCGCGGCCTCGCGCCGCTGCCCGACGGGGTGCCGGTGCTGGCGGTCATGGGCGACTCGCACGCCGCGATGTTCGCCCATGCCGGCTGGCGGCCCGGGGTGGTCAAGGCCACCTACGGCACCGGCTCCTCGGTGATGGCCATCGGTGGCCCTCCGGACGCACCCGGCCTGTGCCGCAGCATCGCCTGGGACCTCGGGGACGGCCCGGTTCATGCCGTCGAGGGCAACATCCGCGCGACCGGTCGCACCGTCAGCTGGCTGGCGGAGCTGTTCGACGTGCCCGCCGACGTGCTGCTGGCCGAAGCCGCCGACCCGGGCGACGTCCACTTCGTGCCCGCCTTCGGCGGCCTCGGCGCCCCTTGGTGGGACCCGGACGCGAGCCCCGTCATCATCGGGCTGACGCTCGCCACCCGCCGGGCCCAGCTCGTCGCCGCCGCCCTGGAGGCGGTCGCCTTCCAGGTCGAGGACGTGGTGGCCGCCGTCGATCAGGCTGTCGGCCAGGTGAGCGTGCTCATGGCCGACGGCGGGCTCACCCGCAGCGCCCGGATGATGCAGCTCCAGGCCGACGCCGGCGGCCGCACCGTCGCCCGCTCCGGCGAGCACGACCTGTCGTGCCTCGGCGTGGCCGACGCCGCCGGGCTCGCGGCCAAGCTGTGGACGCTCGGCGACCTCGAACGGCGCCCGCGACCCTCGGACCGGTTCGAGCCCGCCCTGGACGAGACGGATCGCGCGGCCAGGAAAGCCGCCTGGCACGAGGCCGTGGGCAGGTCCCGGCCCTCCGGTGAAGGGAGCACCACATGACCGCAACGGCGCCGGCCCCCCATCGGCGCGTCCCGATCCGCTGGATCATCGTCGCGGCCGTCGCCGTGCTGGTCATCCTCATGGCCGTCAGCACCGAGTACCGGACGGCCGAGACCGCGGCCGCGGCGGCGCCGAAGAAGTTCGACCCGGCCGCGTTCGGGGCCCAGAACTACGAGGCCAAGGTCGTCCCCGCCGTCAAGAGCGCCGCCGTCGACCTGCCCGTCCTGCTCGACGCCCTGGCCGCCGACAAGGACGCCGCGAGCCAGAAGTACGGCAAGCGCCAGGGCACCGGCCCCTACACCTTCGCCGTCAAGGTCACGGGCGAGGCCGACGCGGCCAGGTCCGGGCTGCTGCCCGTCACCGTCAAGGGCCTGCCGGACGGTACCCGGGTCTCCGTGCAGATCGGCCCCGCCATCAACGGCACCGCGCTGCGCGACGCGGTGGGATTCATCACGTTCGGCCAGTTCACCAACCAGGTGGAGTACGCCGACGCCGGCACCGCCCTCAACAACCAGCTGCGCGACAAGCTGCTCAAGGGGCTGGACGTGGCGGCGCTGGACGGCAGGCAGATCTCCGTCATCGGGGCGTTCACCCTGCTGACACCGCAGACCGTGACGATCACGCCGGTGGCGATCTCATGAGCGGGCCGGTGCTGCGGGCGCGGGAGGTCACCAAGGTGTACGGCGGCACGCACGCGCTCAAGGGCGTCGACTTCGACGTGGCGCCCGGCCGCGTGACCGCGCTGTTCGGCGAGAACGGCGCCGGCAAGTCGACCCTGATGAAGATCCTGGCCGGGATCGAGCGGCCCACCACCGGCCACGTCGAGCTGGACGGGCGGCCCGTGCGGCTGCACTCCTCCCGCGACGCGGCCGACCAGGGCATCTCCATCATCCACCAGGAGCTCAGCCTCTGCCCCAACCTCAGCATCCAGGACAACCTGTTCCTGGCCCGCGAGGTCCGCACCGCGTACGGCTCCGTCGACCGCAAGGCGCAGCGCGAGGCCACGGCCGCGGTCCTGCACCGGCTGGAGGAGGACGTCGACCCCGACCGGCTCGTCGGCGACCTGCGGCTCGGCCAGCAGCAACTGGTGGAGATCGCCCGCGCGCTGCTGCAGCAGGCCCGCGTCCTCATCATGGACGAGCCGACCTCGGCCCTGACCGCGCCCGAGGTCGACGTGCTCTTCCGGGTGATCAGGGAGCTGACCGCCGCGGGCGTCGCCGTCGTCTACATCTCCCATCACCTGGACGAGGCGCTGGAGATCGCCGACGACGTCGTGGTGCTGCGCGACGGGCGGCTGGTCGCCACGGCCCAGGCCGGCGAGGTCGGCATCCGCTGGATCGTCGAGCAGATGGTGGGCCGCGACCAGGACACGCTGTTCCCCAGCCGGGAGCCGGTGCTCGGCGAGGAGGCGCTGGCCGTCCGCCGGCTCACCGTGGCCGATCCGGCCGTCCCCGACCGGCTGGCCGTGAACGGGCTGTCGCTCAGCGTGCGCGCGGGCGAGATCGTCGGCGTCTACGGGCTGATGGGCTCCGGGCGCACCGAGCTGCTGGAGACGCTGGCGGGCCGCCTGCGGCCGTCCTCCGGCGAGGTCCTGCTGGACGGAGCACCCCTGCACGAAACGGGAATCCGCGACCGCATCGGGCGGGGCGTGGTGCTGGTGCCCGAGGACCGCCAGCGCGACGGGCTCGTCCAGACCATGTCGGTCGGGCAGAACCTGTCCCTGGCCGCGCTCGGCACGTTCGTCCGCGGCCTGTTCGTCTCCCAGGAGCGCGAGCGCGCCGCCGTCACCCGCACCATCGCCGACGTCACCGTCAAGACCAGCGGCGCCCAGGCGGCCATCGGGTCGCTGAGCGGCGGCAACCAGCAGAAAGTGATCATCGGCAAGGCGCTGCTGACCGGGCCGCGCGTCCTGCTGCTGGACGAGCCGTCCCGCGGCGTGGACGTGGGCGCCAAGGCCGACATCTTCGAGTTGATGGCGGCCCAGGCCAGGCGGGGCCTGGCCGTGCTGTTCACCACATCCGACGCCGAAGAGGCCCTGCACATCCCCGACCGGCTGCTCGTGCTCGCCCGCGGCGCCGTCGTCGGCGAGTTTCGGCGCGGCGAGCTGACCCGGGAGGAACTGATGCGCGTGTCCGACGGCGGAACCCAGGAGGGTTCGTCATGACGGCGACGGCGACCACCGCGGCCCCGGAGCAGGCCGCCACCCGGGCCCGACGCCTCTCGCTGCTGAACGTGGCCTTCGAGCTGCGCGCCTTCATCGCGCTCGCCGTGCTCATCGTGATCTTCGGCCTGCTGTCGGACTCCTTCCTCACCGTCCCCAACCTGATCACGATGACCAAGCATGTCGCCATCAACGGCGTGATCGCGCTCGGCATGCTGCTGGTCATCCTCAAGGGCGGCATCGACCTGTCCGTCGGCTCCATCGTGGGCCTGTCCGGGGTGGTCGCCGGTGAGCTCCTGCAGGGTCTGCACGTCGGTGGCGTGATCGCCTACCCGCCGATGTGGGTGGTGATCGTGCTGTGCGTCTCGGTCGGCATGGCGATCGGCCTGCTCAACGGGATCCTCGTCACCCGCTTCAACGTGGCGCCGTTCATCGCCACCCTCGGCATGCTGTACGTGGCCCGCGGCGCGGCGATGCTCATCTCCAACGGCGCCACCTACCCCAACCTGGGCGGCAACCCGGCCCTCGGCAACACCGGCTTCGAGCTGCTCGGCAGCGGGCGGCCGCTCGGCCTGCCCACCTCCATCTGGATCATGATCCTGCTGGCCGTGGCGGCCGTGCTGCTGCTGGCCAAGTCCCCGTTCGGCCGCTGGCTGTACGCCACCGGCGGCAACGAGCGGGCCGCGGAGCTGTCCGGCGTGCCGATCCGGCGGGTCAAGACGATCGTGTACGTGATCTCCGGGGCCTGCGCGGCGGTCGCCGGGCTCATCATCGCCTCGGAGCTGACCTCGGCCGCCCCGCAGGCCGGGGAGACGTACGAGCTCAATGCCATCGCGGCGGTGGTCATCGGGGGCGCCGCACTCAGCGGCGGCCGGGGAACCGTGCGCGGCACCCTGGTCGGCGCGTTCGTCATCGGCTTCCTCGCCGACGGCCTGGTGATCCTGGGCGTGTCGACGTTCTGGCAGATCCTCATCAAGGGCGCGGTCATCATCCTCGCCGTGATGCTCGACCAGGGCCAGCAGCGATTCAAGCGACGGGGAGCCGCCGCGGCGGCGGTCGCCGCAAGCAAGAAGCAAGACTGAACCACAAGGAGACACCATGCCCCCCACCCGCATCGTCACTTTGGCACTCTCCGTCCTGCTCGGCTGCACCACGCTGGCCGCCTGCGGCAGCGGCGGCGACCAGCCCGCGAGCACCGCGAAGGCGGGCGGCGGCAGCAGCGCCGCGGACGCCGGCGGCCTGATCGCGATCATCACCCCGTCGCACGACAATCCGTTCTTCAAGGCCGAGGCCGAGGCGGCCAAGGCGCAGGCCGAGAAGCTCGGCTACGAGACGTCCGTGGCCTCGCACGACGACGACCCCAACAAGCAGAGCGAGCTGATCGACGCGGCCATCTCCCGCCAGGCCAAGGCGATCATCCTGGACAACGCGGGCGCCGACGCCTCCATCGGGCCGGTCCGCAAGGCCGCGCAGGGCGGCGTCCCGGTCTTCCTGATCGACCGGGAGATCAACGCCACCGGCGTCGCCAAGGCCCAGATCGTCTCCAACAACTCCCAGGGCGCCCAGCTGGTCGCGCAGTCGTTCGTGGAGGCCATGAAGAGCAAGGGCAACTACGTCGAGCTGGTCGGCAAGGAGTCCGACACCAACGCCAGCGTCCGCTCCAAGGGCTTCGCCGACGTGATCTCCCAGTACCCGGACATGAAGCCGGTGGCCAAGGAGAGCGCCAACTGGGACCAGCAGGAGGCGTTCACCAAGATGGAGACCCTCATCCAGAAGAGCCGCGACATCCAGGGCGTCATCGCCGGCAACGACACCATGGCCCTGGGCGCGGTCGCGGCGCTGAAGGCCGCGGGCCTGCTGAAGAAGGTCGTGGTCGTCGGCTTCGACGGCAGCCCCGACGCCATCGCCGCCATCAAGGCGGGCGAGATGCACGCCACCGCGCTGCAGCCCGCCGCCCTCGGCGCCACCAGCGCCGTGGACCAGGCCGACCAGTTCATCAAGACCGGCAAGACGGGCAAGGACGAGAAGCAGTCCATCGACTGCGAGCTCGTCACGGCCGACAACGCCGACGAGTTCGGGGTGTTCGCCAGGAAGTGACCCCGCCGGAGTCTCCGCCACAGCGGTTCGGACAATAGGCTTCATTCAGGAGTGAATAGAAAGGGGTGCGCGGTGGTCCAGAACGCGGAACGTAGGCGCGACACGACCAAGGACCACCTGCGCCTCCTGGCCCGGGTGGCACGCATGTACCACGAGCAGAACATGCGCCAGCCGGAGATCGCCGCCACGCTCAACATCTCGCAGCCGCGCGTGTCCCGCCTGCTCAAGGAGGCGGTGACGCGGGGCATGGTCCGCACGGTGGTCACGCTTCCCGACGGGGTGCACACCGAGCTGGAGGAGGAGCTGCAGCGCCGCTACGGGCTGCGCGACGCCGTGGTCGTGGACGTCGAGGACTACCAGGACGACGTGATCCCGCCGCTGGCCTCGGCCGCCGCCGCCTACCTCGGCGTCACCTTCACCGGCGGCGACGTGATCGGCATCTCGTCCTGGAGCGAGACCCTGCTGGCCACGGTCGAACGCCTGCCGCAGAAGAACTCCCAGGTCGCCGACCGCGTCATCCAGCTGGTCGGCGGCGTCGGCAGCCCCGAGGCGCAGGTGCACGCCACCCGCCTAGTGGCCCGCCTGGCCAACCTCACCTACGCCCGGCCGATCTTCGTGCCCCTGCCCGGCGTGGTCGCGACCACCGCGATCCGCGACGCGCTGCTGGAGGACCCCAGCGTGAAGGACGTACAGGCGCAGTGGCACGACCTGACCGTGGTGCTGGTCGGCATCGGCAGCCTGGAACCCTCGCCCCTGCTGCTCAGCAGCGGCAACGCGGTCAGCCAGGCAGACCAGGAGGAGCTGCGCGGGCTCGGCGCCGTCGGCGACGTCTGCCTGCACTTCTTCGACGCCACGGGCAAGCAGGTCGACTCGGGCTTCGACCAGCGCGTCATCGGCATCGACGCGCCGACCTTCCGCGCCGTCGAACGGCGGGTCGGGGTCGCGGGCGGCATGCGCAAGCTCTCCGCGATCAAGGCCGCCATCGAGGGCGGCTGGGTCAACGTCCTCATCACCGACCTGACGATCGCCCGCCTGCTCTGCTCCTGATCGCGTTACGCTGGATCCACCTGACAGGGGTGATGCCGGTGTCCGATCTCCAAGCTCGCGTAGCGCCGATCAACCGCTTGGCCCGCCGCCTGGCCGCGGCGATGGGCGTGTCATGGTTCCTCGGCGTCGCGTGGATCGTCCTGTACTACGTGGATCCCACTCTCCCGATCCTGATGGACCTGGGCAACTGGAACCTGCTGGCCGGGTTCGGCCTCTTCCTGCTGGGCGTGGCGTTCGCCCTGGCCCTGCTGGTGACGTTGATCGTACGGTCGGCACGCCGGCACTAGGCCGGCCCACCTCGCGATCGGCCACGGCGGGCTCGTAGCCCGCCTCTTCGGCTCGCCACGTCCAAGGCCGGCGCCGGGCCCGGCGCCGGCGTGGCCACCGCCGGCCCGAGAATCCCGAGGCCCGGCCCGAGCGCGCCCGCGACTCGGGCGCTCCGGCTGTCTTCAATGCGGGGCCGAGCGTCCGCATGCCCCGTTCGAGCCCGGTCATGGCGGCGTGGCGCTTTCTGCGCATCTGTGCCACAGTTATAGAACAGTCCCAAGAGTTATAGATGGGTGAGGCACATGGCGACAGAAGCTCTGGCGACGCGGCCAGGTGTGATGGAGGACCCCGGCGAGCGGGGCAGGTTCGGCGAGTACGGCGGGCTCTACGTGCCGGAGTCGCTGGTCGCGGCCTGCCGGCAGGTGGAGGCGGCCTACCGGGAGGCCAGGACCGACCCGGCGTTCCGCGAGAGCCTCGCGGAGTCGCTGGCCCTGCACGTGGGGCGGCCCACGCCGCTGACCCCGGCCCGGCGGCTGTCCGCCGAGCTTGGCGTGACCCTGCTGCTCAAGCGGGAGGATCTCGCCCACACCGGGTCCCACAAGATCAATAACGTGCTGGGCCAGGCCCTGCTCGCGCTCCGGATGGGCCGTACCCGGCTGATCGCCGAGACCGGCGCGGGGCAGCACGGCGTGGCCGTCGCGACCGCCGCCGCGCTGCTGGGGTTGCCGGCGACCGTGTTCATGGGGGAACGGGACATGGAGCGGCAGGAGCTGAACGTGTTCCGGATGCGCATGCTGGGCACCGAGGTCGTCCCGGTGGGCACCGGCAGCCGCACCCTCAAGGACGCCACCAGCGAGGCGATGCGCCACTGGGTGGCGGCCACCGAGGAGGCGTACTACTGCGTCGGCTCGGTCATCGGGCCCAACCCGTACCCGTGGATGGTGCGCGAGTTCCAGCGCGTGATCGGCGACGAGGCGCGCGAACAGTGTGCCGGGGCGCTCCCGGCCGCCGTGCCCGACTACGTCGTGGCCTGCGTGGGAGGCGGCTCCAACGCGGCGGGCACGTTCGCCGGCTTCGTCGACACCACCGCCCGGCTCGTCGGGGTGGAGGCGGAGGGCGGCGCCGGGGCGGCCAGAGGCAGTCTCGGCGTGCTGCACGGCTTCCGCTCGCTGTTCCTCCAGGACGACCACGGGCAGATCATCGAGGCGCACTCCATCGCCGCCGGCCTCGACTACCCCGGGGTCGGGCCGGAGCACGCCCACCTGCGTGACCTCGGCCGGGCGCGCTATGTCACGGTCTCCGACGAGGAGGTGGTGGACGCGGCGGTGCGGCTGGCCCGCGCCGAGGGCATCGTGCCCGCGCTGGAGTCGGCGCACGCGGTCGCGTGGGTGATCCGCGCGGCGCGCACGGGCGAGCTGCCGTCGGGTGCGACGGTCCTGCTCACCCTGTCCGGCAGGGGCGACAAGGACATCTCTACCCTGAAGGAGCTGGTATGAGTACCGGTCTGCTCGAAAGGCCGCTGCGCGCCCGGCGCGACGGCGGCCACAAGCTGCTCATGCCGTACGTGACCGGCGGCATCACCCCCGGCTGGACCGGCTACCTGCGGGCGTTCGCCGCCGCCGGCGCGGACGCGATCGAGCTCGGCCTGCCGTTCTCCGACCCCACGCTGGACGGCGCCACCATCCAGGAGGCGTCGGACGCGGCGCTGGCCCGGGGCGCGACGGCCCACGGCATTCTGGCCGAGGTCGCCGAGCTGCGCCTGGACGTGCCGCTGGTCGCCAGCACCTACTACAACCTGGTGCTGCGCGACGGGCCCGCGGAGTTCTGCCGGGCGCTGCGCCGGGCGGGGATCGCCGGGCTCATCGTGCCCGACCTGCCGCTGGACGAGGCCGGCGAGCTGGCGGACACGGCCGCCGCCACCGGCGTCGACCTGGTCCTGCTCGCCTCCCCCGCGACGCCGCAGCAGCGGCTGGACGAGATCGCGCGCCGCAGCCGGGGCTTCGTCTACGCCGTCTCGGTGATGGGGACCACCGGCGAGCGGGCCGCGCTCGCCGAGCCCGCCGCCGCCCTCACCGAACGGATCAAGCAGGGCAGCGACCGGCCGGTCTTGCTAGGATTTGGCATTTCCACGCCGGAACAGGCCGTGGAAGCCACCCGGCGCGCCGACGGTGTCGTCATCGGTGCCGCGATCATGCGCCGGATCCTCGACGGGGCGGGGCCGGACGACGTCGGCGCCTACCTGACGGGCCTGCGGCGGGCCCTTGACCAGGAGCGTGAAGAAAGACGATGGCTCGCGACGCCGGACACGAAGCGAGGTACCGCGCCATAGCCGCCGACCTCGCCGCGAAGATCCGGTCGGGACATTACGCCCCCGGCGAGGCGCTGCCCTCCCAACGCGAGCTGAGCGCCTCGTACGGGGTCACCCTGATGACGCTCCGCCAGGCGCTCCGGCAGCTCAGCGACGAAGGGCTGATCGTGCAGCAGGCCGGCCGGGGCACGTTCGTGTCCCCGCCGCACCTGGCCTACCAGCTGGGCTCCCTGCAGAGCCTCACCGACGACCTCAGGAAGCAGGGCCACGAGGTACGCACGCTCGTGCTCGGGCGCTCCCTGCGCCGGGTGCCGGCCGGGGTCGCCACGCAGCTGCGCACCGCTCCCGGCGAGAGCGCCCTGCGGCTGGAACGGGTGCGCGAGTTCGCCGGCCGCCCCGCGATCCACCAGGTCTCCTGGATCCGGCGGCCGGCCGCCGAGCGGATCCGCGATCGTGACTTCACCGCCGTCTCCCTCTACGACGCCCTCGCCGACTGCGGCGTGGCGGTGGCGCGCGCCTCGGAGAAGATCCGGCCCGGCGGGCTCGACCCGGCCCTCGCGGCGCACCTCGGGGAGCCTCCCGGCAGCCCGGTCTTCCTCAGCGAGCGGATCACGTACGCGCTCGACGCCACCGCGCTGGTCGCCGACCACGCCACCATCCTGGGCAGCATGATGGAGATCCGCACAGAACGGGCCGCCACCGGCCTCTCCCTCACCTGGGGCCCGAGCACCTGACCCCAACGCGCAAGACCGCCCAGGTAGATCTTGGTCAATGTTTTCGATCTACGTCGGCGCAGGTCAGCGTGTCAGTTGCCGAGGACGATCGATCGGCTGCGATGTTGGTGCTCCAGGTCTCACCCGGTGTTGGAGCGCACAATGATCAATCTCGGCTTCGTCGGGCCCAGCCGTCCCGCCAACGACTACAAGCTCACCGATGTGGTCGACGGTGACACCCCGAAGATCGAAATGTCGGTCCGCATGGTGTCCATCGACACCCCGGAAAGCCACTACGGGGGCACCCCGGCCACGGCCCAGGCCGCGCTCGAGCGCACCAAGGCCCGCCTGCAGGACGGCACGTACGACGCCATCCCCGAGCACCTACGCGAATATCTCATCTCGCGCATCACCCCGAACGCCGCGGATCACCACCTGACCGCCGGCCAGCTGGCGGCCGAGGCGCACAAGACCATGGTCAAGACCCGCCTGACCCGCCCGGACGGCACCACGCGCAAGCTGGCCGTCGTCGCCACCGGCGAGCTCGTCGAGAACCACGGCCGCCTGCTGGCCTACACCGCGCCCTGGTTCGCCGGCGGGCCGTCCGACCCGATGCCGCCTCGCGACGACCCGCAGCGCCGCACGTTCAACCTCGACATGCTGTCACTCGGATGGGCCGCCAGCTTCCTCATCTACCCCTCCATCCCGCCCGCCTTCGACCTGAACCTGATGCTCGACGAGGCCGAGGTCGCCTGGCAGCAGAAGCGCGGCGCGTGGCAGCAGTTCGGCCCGGAGCTGCTGCTGGGTTACGAGTACCGGGCCTGCGTCAAGCTCGGCGTGAAGGACCTGAAGGATCCCGCGGAGGCCGTCGCGAACGCCTACGAGCGGGTGTGCGTGGACCTGCGCACCCTGACCGAGGTCGGCCTGTACGGCTACCACCAGGTCCCGCCGCCGAACCGGCTGTGGATCTGGAAGAAGGACCTGGAGCAGGCCCGCAAGGACCTGCCCATCAAGCACTAGGTCCGGCGCTCACGCCGCCGTGCGGATGATGCCCAGGGCCTCCTCCACGCGGTCGGCGTGGGTGCGGAAGCTGAGCACGCACAGGCGCAGGAAGAACCGCCCGTCGACGGTGGTGCTGCTCAGGAACACGCGCCGGGTGTCGTTGACGTCCGCCAGGAGCCGCCGGTTGCGCTCGTCCGTGCCCCGCAGCCGGAAGAGCACGACCGTCAGGTCCGGCCGCCACGGCACCTCGAAGCGCGGGTCCTGGGCGAGCCGGCGGTGGACGTGGCCGGCGAGGTCGAGCTTCTCGTCCAGCTCCCGCTCGAAGGCGCCCACGCCGTGCAGGTGCAGCGGCAGCCACAGCCGCAGGCCGCGGAACTCCCTGGTCAGCTCCACCCCGAGATGGCCGTAGTCGGGCAGGCCGTCCAACGCCCGCAGGTCCTGCAGGTACCGGCCGTCGGCCGCGTGGGCGGCGTGGAGCACGGCCGGGTCGCGTACCAGCAGCAGGCCGGTGCCGTACGGGAGGAAGAGGCTCTTGTGCGGGTCCAGCACGATCGAGTCGGCGGCCTCGATCCCGGCGAGCCGGGTCCGGCCGCGTTCGGTGAGCTGGAAGCCGCCGCCGTAGGCCGCGTCCACGTGGAACCAGAGCCCTTCGCGGCGGGCCAGCTCGCCGAGCTCGGGCAGGGGGTCGACGGTGCCGGAGCTGGTGGTTCCGGCGGTGGCGACCAGCAGGAACGGGCGCAGTCCAGCCGCGCGGTCGTCGGCGATCATCCTGGCCGCCGCCGCGATGTCCATGCGCAGGTCAGCGGTGGCGGGCACGACGCGGATCCGCTCCGGAGGCAGGCCCGCGATGCGGGCGGCCTTGGCCACGCAGTAGTGCGTGTGCTCGGTCACGTACAACGTGCCGTCGCCCGGGCGGCCGTGCCTGGCGGCGAGCAGCGCCGACAGCGTGGCCGGCGAGCCACCCGTCGTGACCAGCCCGCCCGCGCCCGCGGGCAGGCCGAAGCGGTCGCAGAACCAGGTCAGCACCCCGTGTTCCATGGCGACCAGGGCGGGTGACAGCTGGGCCACGCCGGTGAAGCGGTTGGCGGCCTGGGCGAGCAGCTCCGCCAGCGCCGCGGTGACCAGCCCGCCCGCCGGGAAGTAGGCCAGATAGCCGGGCCCCGCCGTGTTCACGCCTTGCCCGGCCGCCTGGCGGAACGTCTCCAGGAGCGCGCCGAAGTCGCCGGGGCCGTCGGCAGGCGGCCGGAGCAGGGCGGTGGCCAGCCGGTCCGCCTGCCCGTAGTCGCTCGCGGGCGCCGAGTCCAGATCGGCGACCCAGTCGGCCAGGAAGTCCACCGCCTGGCGGCCCAGCCGGGCGACGGCGGATCGGTCGAGTTCGAGGGGAAGAGCACCTTCGTCGGTCGTCACGCGAGGCACCGTAGACCGGCGGCGGAGGTCAAGGATTGGACGTTATTGCACTGCGCGCTGGTAGGCGCGGGGCGGGACGCCCACGAGTCTCCGGAAGTGCCGCGAAAGGTGCGACTGGTCGCAGAACCCCGCCTCCACCGCGGCCTCGGCCGGCGGCACGCCCTGTCGCAGCAGCTCGCGGGCCCTCGCGACGCGCAGCTGGGTCACGTACGCGTGCGGCGGCATGCCGTACGCGCGCCGGAACGAGCGCAACAGCGCGAACGGTGTGACCCCGGCCGCGGCGGCCAGCTCGTTCAGGCCGGGCGGGTCCGGCATGGTCGCGTGCAGCAGGTCGCGGATCCGGGCCATGCTCCTCCGCCCGGCCGAACGGGCCGGACGCCCCGGGCGGCGCGTGCCGTACGTGCCGAGCACGAGGGTCAGCAGTGCGTGCAGCTGGGAGTCCGCGGCCAGCGACGCGCCGGACTCCGCCGCGCGATGGGCGGCCGCCACCCGCCGGGCCACCCGTACGTCGGACACCACCCTCCGGTCGAACGACGGGATCCCAGCGGGCACGCCGAGCTCGTCCGCGACCTGCCGCAGCTGCTCGACGCTCGGGTACAGCACCCGGTACGTCCACCCGTCGGCGGTCGGGGGCTCGCCGGTGTGGACGAGGCCGGGCTCGATCAGCACGACGTCGTCCGCGCTCGCGTACTCGACGCCGTCGGCGAAACGGATCTCCTCCAGGCCCGCCTCCAGCGTCCCGATCGCGTACGTCTCGTGGCTGTGCCGGGCGAACCGGCGCCGGACGAAACGCGCCCGCATCAGGTCGAGGCCGCCGAGGCCGCGATAGCGCCAATAGCTGGCGAACTCTCCGGATGCCATGACGCCCTCCCCGCCGAGCCCGTCGTCACCGGACCAGCGTAGGCGTTCCCAACCACCTGTTCTTCCCCGGCACGGGCCCCTCGACCCCGGCGGAGTACGAGCCGCCCCAGCACGTCGAACCGGCGGTGGTCGCGGACCTCGCCGAGTGGCTTTCACCGGGTCTGCGGGAGATCACCTGACTTCTGCCCGGTCTCAAGGGCCGGCTCGCTCTCGCTCCGCTGGGCGGGCAGCTCGGGAACGGCCTCCTCCTCAGCGAGGGCGGGCCGCTCGGGCCGGCCCCGTTCGGAGCCGACGGCGGCGGGCCCGGCCTGGACCCGTTCGGAGCCGACCGCGGGGCCGGGCTGGACCCGTTCCGCGCCGACCGCGGCGGGCTCGGCCTGGGCGGCGTTCTGCGTCCCCCGTTCGAAGAAGCGCAGCAGCTCGACCGGCAGCGGCATGATCAGCGTGGAGTTCTTCTCCGCGGCGACCTCGACCACGGTCTGCAGCAGGCGCAGCTGCAGCGCGCCCGGCGTCTCGGCCATGATGCCCGAGGCGTCGGCCAGCTTGCTCGCGGCCTGCAGCTCTCCGTCGGCGACGATCACCCTGGAGCGCCGCTCCCGCTCGGCCTCGGCCTGGCGGGCGATCGACCGCTTCATGGCCTCGGGCAGCTGCACGTCCTTGATCTCCACGCGGTCGATGTGGATACCCCAGCCGAGCGCCGGGCTGTCGATCATGAGCGCGAGGCCCCTGTTCAGCTCCTCGCGGTTGGTCAGCAGGTCGTCCAGCTCGCTCTTGCCGATGATGGACCGCAGCGACGTCTGCGCCACCTGCTCGACGGCGAACAGGTAGTTCTGCACCTCGATCGCGGCCCGCATCGGATCCTGCACCCGGAAGTAGGCGACGGCGTCGACCCGTACGGAGATGTTGTCCCTGGTGATGCCCTCCTGCGTGGGGATCGGCATCGTGACGATCTGGACGTTGACCTTCCGCATGCGGTCGACCCCGGGGATCAGGAACCTCAGGCCCGGCTGGCGGATCTGCTGCTGCGCCCGGCCGAAGCGGAAGACGATGCCGCGTTCGACCTGGTTGACGACTCTCACCCCGGTGACCACCACCAAGAAGAGGAAGAAGGCGATGACTCCGAGCACGATGTTGATGTCCATGGACCTATCCCTTCTCTTACGAGACTAGGCCCTGACCTCCGCAGCCGCAGCTACGCCTCGGGACGAGGGCGGCGCGAGTGGCCAGCGGGGCCGCCGCGTCGAACAGCAGGGCGACGGCCTGCTCCGCCATGGCCTGGAGCGGCTGCTCGGTCACCGTGAGCGCCGGAGCGGTGTGGGCGCTCTCCGGGGTGCCGTCGAGGCTGATCACGGCGAGCCGGTCGGGCACGGCCAGGCCGTGGGCCCAGGCGCCGGACAGGACCCCGATGGCCTGCTCGTCCGTGGCGGTGACCAGGGCGCGCGGCAGGGTGCCCGCGGCGGCGAGGCGGCGGGTCAGGGCGTCCGCCGCGGCCCGCGAGTAGTCGCAGCGCAGCAGCTCGGCGCCGGGGTCGCCGGCGACGGCCGCGTGCCAGGCCGCCCGCCGCACGCCCACGGGCCCCTCGTCGTCCGGGCCGGCCAGGAAGGCGATGCGCCGGTGCCCGTGCCCGCGCAGGTGCGCGACCGCCTCCCGTACGGCGTCCTGGTTGTCGGCCGCCGCCACGGGCGCGCCCGCAGGCCCGTTGTGGACATAGACAGCGGGTACGCCGGCCGCCTCGGCCACCTCGGCCACGTCGCCCACGGAGTCGGCCGAGACGATCACCAGGCCGTCGACCTGGGCGGCCAGGAAACGTTCGACGAGATGTCGCTGGCGCTGCGCCGAGTAGCCGGCGTTGCCGACCAGCGTGAGCAGGTCGCGGCCCTCCAGGGCCCGCTCGACGTGCCTGGCCAGGGCCCCGAAGTAGGGGTTGGACGCGTCGGCCAGCACCAGCCCCGCCACGCCCGTGGTGCGCGAGCGCAGCGCGCGGGCGATGCGGTTGGGCCGGTAGCCGAGCTCGGCCGCCGCGGCCAGGACCCGCTCGCGGGTCGCGGGGGCCACCGGACGGGGCCCGTTGTTCATCACATAGCTGACCACCGCCGTCGAGGTCCCCGCTCGGCGGGCCACGTCGGCCAGAGTGCTCGGACGTTTCCTCATGGCGGTTTACATTCTCGCATCTAATCGATTAGATATGCACTCGGCAGTTCTAAACGATTAGACATGAGGTGACCGTGCTGCCCTTGATCGTCGACACCGACACCGGCTCCGACGACGCCGTGGCTCTACTGCTGGCCGCCGCCAGCGGCCTGGGCGACGTACGCGCGGTGACGACGGTGGCGGGCAACGTGCCCCTGCCGACCGCCACCCGCAACGCGCTCATCTCCCTGCAGACGGCCGGCCGCCCGGACGTCCCCGTCCACGAGGGCTGCGAGAGCCCCATGACCCGCGCGCTGTCCACCGCCCAGCACGTGCACGGCCAGGACGGGATGGGCGATCTGGGCCTCCCCGACCCCCTGGGGGCCGCCGAGCGGGAGCACGCCGTGGACGTCCTGCTGAACGCGCCCCGGCGCCTGCCCGGCAAGCTGACGCTGGTCACCCTGGGACCGCTCACCAACCTCGCCGCCGCCCTGCTCCGCGACCGCGACCTGCTCTCCCGCTACCGGCACGTGTACTGCATGGCCGGCGCCGCGGACCTGTGGGGCAACGTCTCGGCCACCGCCGAGTTCAACGTGTGGGCCGACCCCGAGGCCGCCCGCGTGGTGCTCCAGGCCGCCACGCCGGACCAGGTGACCTGGATCGGCTGGGACGTCTCGCGCCGGGACGCCGTCATGACCCCGGCGGACCAGCTCCGGCTGGAGCGGCTCGGCACCCCCATGGCCACCTTCGCCCACCGCGTCAACCGGACGGTCGCCGACTGGGCCCGCGACGTCACCGGCCTGTCCGGCTACGACCTGCCCGACCCCGTCGCCATGGCCGTGGCGCTCCGGCCCGAGCTGGCCGCCGAGCGGGAGCGGGCGTACGTGGACGTCGCGCTCGGCGACGAGACCCGCGGCCAGCTCATCATCGACCGCCGCCGCTCGGCCCCCGCCCCCAACCTGACCCTGGTGCGGCGGGTCGACGAGACCGCTTTCAAGCAACTGCTCTTCGACACCTGTGAGGGACAGCCATGAACCGGCGTTACGAGTTGCACTGCCACCTCGACGGATCGCTGCGCCCGGGCACGATCGCCGATCTCGCGCACAGCCAGGGCATCACCCTGGAGGCCCCCGTCGAGCAGCTGGTGACGGCGCCCGCCGGGTGCGGCAGCCTGAGCCGGTTCCTGACGTACATCGAGGTGCCCCTCCAAGTGCTGCAGACGCCCGACGCGCTGAGCAGGGCCGCCCGCGAGCTCGTGGAGGACTGGAGCGCGGACGGTGTGGTCTACGGCGAGGCGCGCTTCGCCCCGCAGCTGCACGGTCGCCAGGGCATGACCGTCGACGAGGCGGTCGAGGCCGTCGCCGAGGGCCTGGCGGCGGGCGAGGCGGCGACGGGAGTGCGCACCGGGCTGCTGCTGTGCTGCCTGCGGCACCAGACGCCGGAGCAGAGCCTGGCCGTCGCCGAGACCGCGGTGCGGCACCGCGACCAGGTGGCCGGGCTCGACCTGGCCGGCGACGAGCGCCTGTACGCGGGCACGCCGCACCGGGCCGCGTTCGAGCTCGCCCACGCGGCCGGTCTCCCGTGCACGGTGCACGCCGGCGAGGCGGCGGGCCCGGAGAGCATGTGGGAGGCGATCGACGTGCTCGGCGCCCGCCGGATCGGGCACGGCGTCCGCTGCACCGGCGACTCCGCGCTGCTCGAACGGCTGCGCCGCGACCGGATCGCCCTGGAGATGTGCCCGATCAGCAACGTGCTGACCGGCGCCGTCCCCGGCCTGTCCGAGCACCCCGCGATCCCGCTCCTGGAGGGCGGGCTGGCGGTCACGGTCAGCACCGACGCGCGTACCACCGCCGGGACCACGCTGGAGCGGGAGTTCGCCGGGTGGACGGCCGAGCAGGAGAGGCTCGCCCAGGCGAACGCGGCGGGGGCGGCCTTTCGGAACTGAAAGTTTCACCGGGTCTTGACAGGCTCTGTTGCGAGCCGGCAGCACTACGGCAACTGGATGCTGCTGCAGTACATCAAGGACCGCGACGGCCTGGCCATGTTCAACCGCCTGTGGAACGAGGCCAAGAGCAACGAGCACCCGCTGGAGACCTACCGCCGGATCGCCGGCATCGACCAGGCGGAGCTCAACCAGCGGCTGGGTGAGTACGCCCAGCGCAACGTGACGCGGGCTGGTCGTACGGGTTCGTCGCGGTGAAGAATGGCACGCCCCGCTACAGCCCCATCTACAACTCCTCGAACGGCGAGGTGACCTTCCAGACCCAGGCGGGCGAAAAGGACGTCTACCTCGTGGTCGTCGGCACGCCGAGCGCCGTGCACAAGTACGCCTTCCTCGACGGCTACCCGAAGAACTACCGCTACCCGTACCAGTTCCGCCTGCAGGGCGCCACGCCGTGGGGCTTCGAGCCCGGTCACGTGAAGCCGGCCGCGCCGGGCGGCGGCCACTGGCACTCCAACGGCGGCGGCTGGGTGGACAACCGCGCCAACGTGGCCGCCACCGCCTACGTCGGCCCCCGGGCCGCCGTCTACGGCAACAGCACGGTCAGCGGCAACGCCCGCATCGAGGATCTGGCCTGGGTCAACAGCGGCGCGACCGTCGGCGGGAGCGCCGTGGTGAAGAACAGCGCGCTGGTCCAGGGCGGCGCCAACCTCGGCGGCAGCGTGGTCGTCGGCGGCGACGCCGAGCCTGCGACGGCCTGCTCCTCGGGCACGTACCTGATGTTCAACCCCGACCGGCGCTGCGACGGCGGCGGTGGCGAGGCGGACGTCAACCCGTCCCACCCGATCTTCAGCGACGCCGACCTCGCCTTCGGCGGCGGGGGCGGCGACCCCACGCCCGTCAACCTGGCCTCGAGCGCCACGCCCTCGGCCTCCTACACCTCGCCCTGGGAGAGCGTCGCGGCCGTCAACGACGGCCTCGTGCCCAGCCCGCGCTGGGGCACCTGGCCGGAGACCGGCACCCAGTGGGCCGAGCTGACCTGGTCCTCGGCTCAGACGATCAAGTCGGCCGAGGTCTACTTCTTCGACGACGACGACGGGGTGCGCGTGCCCGCCTCGTGGAAGCTGCAGTACTGGAACGGCAGCGCGTACGCGGACGTGCCCGGGGCGAGCGCGTACGGGGTCACGGCCGGGGCGTACAACCCGGTCACGTTCACCGCCGTCAGCACCACCAGGCTGCGGGTGGTGCTGCAGAGCGGCCAGGGCTCGGTCGGGCTCCTGGAGGTCCGCGCCTTCGGCTGACGGGCCGCCGGTCACGCCGATGCGCTGGGCGAGGGCGACCCGGGATAATCGGCGCATGGCAGACCCCATCGAGATAGCGGACTACGACCCGGCCTGGCAGGAGGAGTTCGCCAGGATCGGCGAGGCCCTGCGCCGGCGGCTCGGCGACGTGGCACCGCGGGTCGATCACATCGGATCGACCGTGGTGCCCGGCCTGGCGGCCAAGCCGGTGATCGACGTCCAGGTGTCGGTGCGGTCGTTCGAGCCGCCGGAGGCGTTCAGGTCGCCGCTGGAGAGCCTCGGCCTGGTGTGCCGGGCGGACAATCCCGACCTGACCAAGCGCTACTTCCGCGAGGCGCCGGGCGAGCGCCGCACGCACGTCCACGTACGCGTGCTGGGCAGCTTCTCCCAGCAGCTCTCCCTGCTCTTCCGCGACTACCTGCGCGCCCACCCCGGAGCAGCGGCCGAGTACGCGGCGGTCAAGCGGCGTCTCGCGGCCGAGTTCAGGCACGAGCGGCACCGATACGTCGAGGCGAAGCGGCCTTTCATCTGGGACACGCTTCGCCACGCCGACGACTGGTCTCAGAGCACCGGCTGGACGCCGGGCCCGAGCGACGCATGACTCAAGGGCTGGTCCCGGTCTCGGTCCGTACGTCGTCGTACTCGACCGCGTAGTCCTGCTTCGACCGGTCCTTCAGGGCGAACGCCGCAACCACGCTGATCAGCGCACATATCGCCATATAGACGGCTATGGCGAACGAGCTCTGATAGGTCGCGTACAACCAGACCGCGATCAACGGCGCGGGCCCACCCGCCGTCACCGAGGCCAGCTGGTAGCCGAGCGAGGCCCCGCTGTAGCGCAGCCGCCCGGTGAAGCTCTCGGCGATGAACGTGGCCTGCGGGCCGTACTGGATGTCGTGAATGGGCGCCGCCAGCACGATGGCCAGCAGGACCAGCGAGGGGACGCGGGTGTCCAGCAGCGGCCAGTAGACGAACGACCAGACCACCATGGCCGCCGCGCCGATGATGTAGAGCTTCCGGCGCCCCACGATGTCCGAGACGTATCCCCAGAAGGGCACGGTGAACAGCGACACGACGCCCGCGGCGATGACGTACGGGTAGATGTCGCCCGCCTTGAACCCCAGGGTCTTGGTGGCGTACGTGAGGATGAAGACGGTGAAGATGTAGAACGGCGCCTGCTGCCCGGTCCGGAGCAGCGCGCTCAGCACGATCTCCCGCCAGTTCCTGACGATGACCTCGCGCACGGGGACGCGTTCGACCCTGTTCTCCTGGAGGACCTTGGTGAAGACCGGCGTCTCCAGGATGCCGAGCCTGATGTAGAGGCCGACGCCGGCCATCAGGATGCTGAGCAGGAACGGGATGCGCCAGCCCCAGTAGGGGTCGAGCGGCTGGAACACTTCCAGGGCCAGGTAGCCGAGCACGAGCCCGACGGGCACCCCGAACTGCGGCCAGCTCCCCAGGAACCCCCGCCGCCCGCCGCGCGAGTGCCCCCACTCGGTGGCCAGCAGCACGGACCCGCCCCACTCGCCGCCGACACTGATGCCCTGCAGCAGCCGCAGTACGGTCAGCAGGATGCCGCCCCAGATGCCGATCTGCTCGTACGTCGGCACCAGCCCGACCAGGGCGGTGGCGATGCCCATGCTCAGGAGCGTGATGATGAGGGTGGCCTTGCGGCCGATCCGATCGCCGTAGTGACCGAAGATCGCCGCCCCGATCGGGCGGGCGGCGAATCCTCCGAAGTAGGTGCCGAGAGACAGGAGCAGACCCGTGGTCGGGTCGCTCTTGGGGAAGAACAGCTCCGCGAAGATGGTGCTGGCGGCGAAGCCGTACAGGAAGAAGTCGTACCACTCGATCGAGGTCCCCACGGCGGAGGCGATCACCGCCCGGACCAGTTGCCTTCTCGTCTGCTGCTGTCCTGTCGCGTCGAGTCGCTGCTCCTCTGACATCTACCGCTCCTCGGTAGGTCTTACCTTTCCCGCGACGTTACATGACGCAACATTGGTGGTCACGAGGGTGCTTTCAGAAGTATCTGGGGGCCAGGTCCGTGGTGGGCCACGTCTTCACGGTGCCGATCGCCGCACCGAGGATGGGGTCGATCGCGTCGAAGTCCAGCGTGCCCTCTTCCTCCCTGCGGTTGAAGATCGCGCAGTAGCTGAGGCCGTTCTGCACCCGCGCGAGGAAGCTGCGTGGTCAGCGGCTCGGCCGCACTGGCCGACGCGGGACGCGCCCCGAGCGCGATCGCCGGCACGGCACCGGCGCCCGCCTGGAGGAGCCGGCGGCGGCTGAGCGTGGTCGCATTTCCCCCTGATTGTTGGTGGGCGGCGCTCAGGCGGCCTCTGCGGCGCGGAAGGTCTTGAGCGCCTCGGGGCCGAAGAAGGAGCCGTAGCTGGTGGTGCTGTTGCGCAGCGCGTGGGTGGAGATCTGGTAGCCGGTGCCGGTGATCTTGTTGAAGCCCTGGAACCACGGGCCGCCGCTGGAGCCCCCGCCCATGTCGCACAGGAACGCGTACTTCATGCCGTAAGCCGGGGCCACCGAGGCACCGCTGCAGTACTGCAGGGTCTGCCCGCCGTTGCCGTTGCTCGGGTAGCCGAGCAGCAGGTTGGCCGAGCCGGCCGCGGTGGAGTTGAACCTGATGCCCTGGCCGCCCACGGTCTGCACGGCCGTCTTGCCCTTCACCGGCTTGACGACCAGCATGCCGAAGTCGAACGGCGGCTGGTGAGCGCCATTCTTGTAGTAGCCGGACCAGATGAACATGGTCCGCGCCACGAACTTGCCGTAGGGCGCCGCGCCGTTCTTGTACGCCGGGACGAAGACCAGGTTGGTGCTCCACCGGCCCTCGCCGTCGATCAACGCGTGCCCGACGGTGACGACGACGTCCCCGTCCGCGCTGGTCACGACGTTGCCGGAGGCCACGAAGTCCCTGCCGTTGCCGCCTGTGCCGAACACCTTGCCCGCCGTCTTGGCGATGAGGCCTCCGGACTTCCACGTCCGCTGCTTGGCCGCCGAGGTGACATACGGCGTGACCCACCGCATCGTGCTCTTCGAAGGCGTGGGCGCGATGTCCACCTGCTCCTGCGCCGCGTACGGCGTCACGCTCCTGGTCGCACCGCTCCCCGCATCGTCGGGGGCGGCAAGCGGCTGTGCGGCGCGCATCCGCTCCGGGGTCCAGTAATCGCTCCCGGCCGCGAATGTCGTCGGAACCTGGCGCGCGAGCGGCGCGTCCCCCTCCGGGGGCTCGGCGACGGCGGCGTGGGCACCCAGCCCGAGCATCAAGGCGGTCAAGCCGACGATGGGCAAGGTACGCATGGGACCTCCGTGACAAGCGTGACGGAGAAGATTTACCACACTTGTCACGAAAATGGACAATCGTCACGGACCATCCAGCCCGCCATACGTGGAGACCTCGATCAGGTTCCCGTCAGGGTCGGGAAATAGACCGAGGTGATAGCGCCCTGGGCACCGGTCCGCGAGGCCGGCCGGAGGATCACTTGTCAGGCGGTGACCTTCAACTGGTGCACACGCTGCTTGGACAGGCCCATGACACGTGCCGTGTCCGGCTCCGACCAGTGGTTCGTGAGGGTCTTCGCAACCTTGACGGCCAACTCCGCGGCACGCTTGGCGTGAGCCTCGGCCAGTCCCTTCTCATGGTGGTATTCGGCCACCACAGCGGCCAGGTCCTCGGGCAGGTCGAAGACCAGCTCCACGCCAGGGGTGTCCTGGGGCCAGGCCCAGGCGTGGAGCTGCGCCAAATCACGCTCCATCTGCGACAAGGAGCCGGCCACGCCGACGCCCTCAGTCTCTCCAGTGGGACAACGCGACACCCAGCGCCCGTTCTCGTAGGTGATGACATAGGTAATCGTCCTGCTCATCGGCTCATCCTCTCGATGACCGCCTCCAGGCGCTTCAGGGCTTCACGAAATAGCGCTGGGTCGCGATCCGGGTTCGCAGGGATCATGACGGGGACCGAGATGATGCCATCCTTGATCACTCGCACCGCGCACATGTCGCCCTGGAGGTGGTACAGCCAGTCAGCGGTGACACCTGCGGCAGCCACCATGGCTGCGACTTCGGCGAGCCGGCGCATGTGCGGGGGGAAGACGCTCGGTCACATCACCGAAGATACCGCACTAGGAGGGGTCTTCCTAGAGCGGTAGGAAGATGCGAAAACGCTAACCATGCGATGCCAAGACCAAGCCATGCAGTTGGCTGGAGCGTTTCTGGCACATTAGGCGGAAACGGGCGCATGGATAAATAGCGCTCTATTCTGATTTCTTCAGCGTGCAGATTCTGTCGGCGCCGCCCTTCATACTCGCCATCAACACCGGTCTTCCAGGAGGGACCCATGGCGAGGGGATCCAGACGGGGCAACAGGCGGCGAAAGTCGAACGGCATCGACGATCTGCGGGTGATGGGACTGGTGGGAGCCGGCGTCGCGATCGCTTTAGTGGCCTACTTCATCACGCAATACCCGGGATGGGCGATGGCCATAACCATCGTCCTGATCGGAGCTCTGAGTGGCGGGCTCTTCCTGCGGCACCGGGTCATCCAGGCCCGCCGCCTGCAGTTCCTCGCGGCCAACGCGGCCCTGGAGAAGGTCGACCTCATGACCGGGCCGCAGTTCGAGCAGCTGGTCGCCGAGCGCATGATCGCCCAGGGGTTCCGCCGGGTGCGGATTCGGGGCGGCGCCGGGGACGGCGGTGTGGACATCACGGCCGTCGCGCCCGACGGCACGCGATGCGCCGTCCAGTGCAAGCGCTACAACAAGAGCGTCGGCGCACCGGCGGTCCGCAACTTTCTCGGGGCCCTGGCCAACGCCTTCACCGGACACACCGGCGTGCTCATCACCTCGGGGCGCCTCACCCACCCGGCCCGCCAGGAGGCGACGAACGCGCGCCAGACGCTGCTGCTCGTCGAGCGCGACCTGCTCGCCGATTGGCTGACCGGGAGGTTCGCGCTGCTCGCCAAGCCGGCGCGGCTGGTCGAAGGCGACGAGCTGGCGACCTGAACAGCGGCGAGCGGGACGGTCAACCGGATCCACCGCTCGTCACGGAGACGAAGCCGGAGCCTGCGCGGTAGTTGGGTGACTGGTGGCGGAAGTAGGTGTTGTAGACCTCGCAGTAGCGGCCCCCGCGGGCCAGCAGGGTCGCGTGGTCGCCCTCCTCCACGATCCGCCCGTGGTCCAGCACGATGATGCGGTCGACGTGCTCGATCGTCGAGAGCCGGTGCGCGATGACGATCGAGGTGCGCCCGGCCAGCACCAGGTCGAGACCCTCCTGGATCTGGGCCTCGGTCAGCGGGTCGACGCTGGCCGTGGCCTCGTCCAGGACCACGATCGCCGGGTCCTGGATCAGCAGCCGGGCCAGCGCGACAAGCTGCCGCTGACCCATCGACAGCGCCCGCCCGTGCTCGCCCACGTCCGTCTCCAGCCCATGGGGCAGGGCCTCGATCCAGTCGCCGCCGCCCACCGCGGCCGCCGCCGCGCGTACCTCGTCGTCACCCGCCTCCGGCCTCGGGTAGCGGATGTTGTCGGCGACCGTGCCGCTGAACAGGAACGGGGCCTGCGGCACCGCGCCGATCTGGCTGCGGAAGGCGCCCAGCTCAAGGGTGCGGATGTCGCGCCCGTCGATCAGCAGGCGGCCTTCCTGGAACTCGTAGAACCGGGTGATCAGCTTGCTGAGCGTCGACTTGCCGGCGCCGGTGTGGCCGACGAGCGCCACCGTCTCCCCTGCCTCGATGAGCAGGTCGAAGTCGCGCAGCACGGGGCTGGCGGCGTCGTACCCGAAGGTGACGCCCTGGAACTCGATGCGCCCGGCCAGCCTGCCCGGCGGCTCCGCGGCGGTCTGCACCACCCGCGGCGGGGCGTCGATCAGGGCGAAGACGCGCTCGGACGCGGACAGCCCCTGCTGGAACTGGGACCAGAACGCGGCGATGGACGTCAGCGGGAACCAGAAGAGCGACACGCCCTGCAGGAACAGGTACCAGTCGCCCGCGGACAGCCCGCCGTCGAGCACCTGCGCGCCGCCCAGCCGGACCAGGCCCACCGTCGCGAGCCCGGCCACCAGGAAGAGCACGGGGAAGATGGTCGAGAAGACGAACCCCTGCCGGAGCGTCACCTGGTAGCTCTGCCGGTTGATCGGCCCGAACTCGTCGTAGACCTGCTGCTCCTGGCGGAAGTTCTTGGCGACCGCGATGCCGCCCATGGTCTCCTGCAGGTTGGCGTTGACCCGGCCGAGCGAGCGCTGCGCCCTGCGCGTGCTGGCCCTGGCCAGCCGCCGGAACATCAGCGCCAGACCCACCACGATCGGCACCACCAGCAGCGTCAGCAGGGCCAGCTCGACGCTGCGCACGAACAGCAGGACCGTGACGAAGCCGACCATCAGCACCTGGCTGATCAGGTCCATCGTCAGCGTGGACACCGTGGCGAAGTCGTCGGTGTCGGACGTCACCCGGCTGACGATCTTGCCGGACGGGGTCTCGTCGTAGAACGACAGGTCGCGTTCCAGCACCGCGTCGAACGCGTCCTCGCGCAGCCGGAGCACCACATCACCGGTGACCTGCGCGCTGTATCTCTGCCGGATGAAGTTGAACACCCACGAGAACATCCCGGTGACCAGGATGCCCGCGGTGATCTGCCAGCCCACCGAGCCGATGGTGCCGTCGGAGACCGCGTCGACGGCCAGGCTGCCCAGCGCCGGCACGGCCGCCTGGCTCGCCGAAAGCAGCACGATCATGGTGGCGACCAGGACCATCGACCCCAGCTTGGGCCGGAAGTACGACATGATCCGGCGCAGCAGGGCACGGTCGCTGTAGGTGCGGTCGTAGTCCTCGCCGTCGAGGCCGTCCATGATGAAGCCCATCAGCGCACCCCTCCCTGCTCCGCGGCCAGCACCCCGTCCACGGCGGCACCGTCACCGTCCAGCTCGACCTCGTCGTAGTGCGCGAAGATCCGGCGGTAGAGCCGGCTGCGCGCGATCAGCTCGTCGTGGGTGCCGAAGTCGACCACTTCGCCGCGTCTGAGCAGCAGCACCTTGTCGGCCCACCGGATCTGGGAGAGCCGGTGGGTGATCAGCAGCGTGGTGCGCCCCTCGAGGATGCGCCCGATCGCCTGCTGGATCTTGTCCTCGGTGGCGGAGTCGATGGCGCTGGTCGAGTCGTCGAGTACGAGGATCGCCGGATCGGTCAGCAGCGCCCGCGCGATGGCCAGCCGCTGCCGCTGGCCGCCGGAGAGCGTGACGCCGCGCTCGCCGATCACGGTCTCGTAGCCGTCGTCCAGCTCGGCGATGAACTCGGCGGCCTGGGCGTCCTCCGCCGCCCGCACCACGGCCTCGTGGTCGGCCCGCTGTCCCAGGCTGAAGGCGATGTTTTCGGACACCGACCGCGAGAACAGCACGATGTCCTGCTCGATGGTGGAGATCTGGGACCGCAGCGAGTCGAGGTCCCAGTCGCGCACGTCGACGCCGTCGACGAGGATCCGCCCGGACGTGACGTCGTAGATGCGCGGCACCAGCTTGGTCAGCGTGCTCTTGCCCGATCCGGTCTCGCCGACGATCGCCACCGTCTCCCCCGGCCGCACGGTGAACGTCACCCCGCGCACCGCCGGATCCTCGTCGTCCTCGTAGCCGAACGTCACGTCCTCGAAGACGATCTCCCCGCTGATCGGCGCGGCGTGCCCGTCGGCCCGCTGCTCGATCTCGCTGTCGGAGGTGATGACGCTCAGGATCCGGCGCGAGGACACGATGCCGATCTGGATCAGGGAGAACGTGAAGATCGACATCTGGGTGGGGAACCCGAGCATGCCCATGAGCCCCATGAACGCCACCAGCTCGCCGATGGTGATCGCCCCGATGCCCTGGAGGTAGAGGGCGTGCCACAGCGCCCCGGCCATGGCGACCGAGAACAGCAGGGTGGGCAGGTAGCGCGCCTGGACCAGCCCGTTGCGTACGAAGAGGTCGCGGTAGAGCCGCGCGTTGGTGCGGAAGCGCCGCCGCTCCTGCGCCTCCTGCGCGGTCACCTTGATCACCTCGATGCCGCGCACGGCCTGGTTGAGCCCGGCGTTGAGGTCGCCGAACTGCTCGCGCATGCGCGTGGCCACCGGGTTGAGCTGGCGCATGTAGTGCCACAGCGCGACCGCGAACACGACGGCGAACAACCCGGGCGCCAGCAGCAGCCGCGGATCGATCGCCCCGATGAAGAAGATGGGCACCAGCCCGGTGAGCCCCGAGTCCACGATCAGGTCGACCCCGGGCGTGATCATGATGGAGAGCTGCCGGATGTCGTTGGCGGCCCGGGCCATCAGGTCGCCGACCCGCTGCCGGTTGTGGAAGGTCTGGCTCTTGCCGAGCAGGCTCACGTAAAGCTCGTCACGCGCGTCCCGCTCAAGGCGCTTGGCCAGCACCTCGCTCGACAGCCTGGCCACCAGGTCGAACAGCCCCCGCGCCAGCACGATCGCCAGCAGCGCCAGCCCGATGAAGCCGAGCGCGTCCAGCGGCTCGCCCCGCTGCCCCAGCACGGAGTCGAAGGCGTCGCCGGTGAACTGCGGCACCATGGCGTTGAGCACCACCATGACCAGCGACCCGCCGAGGAAGCCGACCAGGTGCACCGGATGCCGGCGAAGGTGGGACCAGAGCCAGCGCACCGGACCGCGCCGGTTGTAGCTCGGGCCGGAGACAGAGAACTCCGAACTGCTGGTGGTCACTGGCAGGCCCTCCCCCGGGCGCGAGCACGCGAGTATCGAACCTGCTTTCTACCACTCGGCACCGACAGTTTCCCATGGGTTTTCGCCGGACCCCCGAGATGGACGACGGCG
Source organism: Nonomuraea sp. JJY05 (assembly GCF_043496855.1). Classification (NCBI taxonomy): domain Bacteria; kingdom Bacillati; phylum Actinomycetota; class Actinomycetes; order Streptosporangiales; family Streptosporangiaceae; genus Nonomuraea; species Nonomuraea sp. JJY05. Next base: position 119,162 of record NZ_JBIEIS010000032.1, on the reverse strand, counting down.
CCAATGAGAGGTCCGATATCCGCCGTCGTTCCGCCTCCCGATCGGGCCAAGATAGCCGCCATGATCGAACATCCCCCTGGTCAGGCGTACGAGGTCCGCGGCGGCCGGCGCATCTGGACCGAACAGCACGGGGACGGCGACGCCGTGGTGCTGCTCGCCGGACTGGGCCCCGCGGGGTCACATGTGATCTTCCACCCGCACTTCGACGCCCTGGCGGCGGACCACAGAGTGATCTACGTCGACCTGTACGGCCGCGGCCGCTCCGGCCGCCCCCGGCAGCTCTCCGAGATCACCTTCGCCGAGGACGTCGCCGACGTGGCCGCGCTGCTCGACCGGCTGGGCCCCGCCCACCTGTACGGCTTCTCGTATGGCGGGCTGATCGCGCAGGCGATCGCCCTGGACCACCCCGCCGTGGCGCGCACCGTCACCCTGGCCAACACCCTGCACAGCCCCGAGATGTGGCAGCTCAACCACGCCAACATCAACCGCGAGCTGGCCACTCAGCTCCCCGAGGTGTGGGAGCGGATCCAGGCGCTGCGGCTGGACGGGCTGCGCTCCACGGACGAGCCGCTCAGGCGGGAGTTCGCCAAGGCGGCGGCCCTGGTCCGCTTCTACGACCCGGCCAACGCCGCCCTGCTGGCCGACGAGCCCGGCGCCCGGAACCAGGAGCTTTATCCGATCTTCTGCGGCGACGACGTCGATTTCGTGATCGGGGGTGAGGTGGCCAGGATTCCCGACTTCCGGCCGCGGCTCAAGGAGATCGGCGTTCCCCTGATGGTGCTGGCCGGCCGCTACGACCGGGCGCTGCACCCGGCGCTGCAGCGGGACTTCCGGCGCTTCGCTCCCCAGGCCAGGTTCCACCTGCTGGAGCGCAGCGGCTCGTTCGGCCACGTCGAGGAGACGGAGACCGTCCACTCGCTGCTGCGGGACTTCTGGCGGCAGGCATGACCGCCATGGCGGAGACGGACGGACGTACGGTCCGCCGGGACTTCGGGCTGCTGTGGGCCGGGCAGTCGTTGTCGCTGTTCGGGGACCAGTTCATGACGCTGGCGCTGCCGCTGCTCGCCGTGACGGTGCTGGGGGCGACTCCGGCGCAGGCCGCGTTGCTGCCGTTCGCCCTGTTCCTGCCCTTCCTGCCGCTCGGTCTCCCGGCCGGCGCCATCGTGGACCGGTTGCCCCGCCGTACTGTCATGCTCGTCTGTGACGGCGTACAGGTGATCGCGTTCGGCGCGATCTGGGTCACGGCGGTCACCGGCATGCTGAGCTTCCCCCTGTTGTTCGCGCTGGTGCTGCTGAGCGGTTGCGCGGTGGTGTTCTTCCAGGTCGCCTACACCTCGTACCTGCCCGGACTCTTCCCCGACCCGGGCGAGCTGCACACCGGCAACACCCGCCTGGCGCTGTCGGAGTCGACCGCCAAGGCGGTCGGGCCGATGGCCGCGGGTCCGGTCATCGGGCTGCTCGGCGTGGCCGGCGCGCTCCTGGCCAACACCCTCAGCTTCGCCGCCTCGCTCGTCACGCTGGTCGCGATCCGGCACCGCGAGGCGCCGCCCGCCGTCACCGTGCGGGAGCGGGGCTGGGTACGGCGCGACATCGCCGCCGGGCTCAGGTTCGCGCTCGGGCATCCGGTTCTGGAGCCGGTCCTGACCTGCGGCGCCCTCTACGTGTTGTTCCTTTCCATGGTCGAGACCAGCCTGGTCCTGTACTGCCGCAACGTCCTGGGGCTGTCGCCGCAGTGGATCGGGATCGTGGTGGGCGCCGCCGCGGCCGGCTACCCGATCGGCAATCTCTCCTCTGCCTTCCTCATCAGACGTCTGGGCAGTCCGCGCGCGCTCATGCTCGCCGCCACCGTGTCGGTGCTGGGCATCGTGGCCATGCCCGTGCTGGGGGCGCACGGCAGCCTGGGCGCCGCGGGCCTGGTCATCGGCAGCATCGTGCACTGCGTGGGAGAGGGCGCGTTCAGCCCCATCTCACTGACCCTCCGCCAGACCCAGACCCCGCCCGAGCTCCTCGGCCGGGTGTCCGCCGTGCAGCGGTTCCAGTTGTGGGGCGCGGTCGCGCTCGGCGCCCTGCTCGCCTCCGCGGCCACCGCGCTCGCCGGTCTGGAGCCGACGGTGTGGATCGGCGCGCTCGGCACGATCCTGTGCCTGCCCGCCCTCCTCCGTCGCGGCATCCGCACGGCCGTACTCACCCGTACCGTCTGATCCGCGCTGTGGGGCCCCGTCCGCGGGGCCACGGACCGTGGCCCCGCGTCAGGGGAGGGGTCAGCAGCCGCCCCGGTTGTACACCCGGAACACGTTGCTCCACCTGCCGACGTACCTCGTCTCTCCCGCCGGCACGCAGAAATAGGTGTTTCCGCCCAGCAGGTAGGTCACGAAGATGTTCTCGCCGGCGCCGGTGCAGTTCTTGTACATGGCCGCGTCGCCGTCCCGGTAGAGGCCGCAGCCGGCCGCCAGGTGGGTGCGCTCCTTGACGGTGCCCGTCGCGGTGCCCGTCGCGGCGGCGGTCGCCGGGGCCGCGGCGAGCAGCGTGGCGGCGACGGCCAGGAGGGCGACGGGGGACAGCTTCTTGATCTTGACTGACATGGGTTGGGCTCCTGTTCTGGTTCATCGGCCGCCCCGGACCACTGGGCGGCCGGGGCGTGAGGCTCAGCGAAGCCACCGCGGCCAGGTGTCCAACAGAGGCCCGGACACACCCGTCCAGGCTCGGACAGCACAACCGCGTCGCTGCGGCAGTCTCACCATCACCCGGACCTTGGAGAACAGGAACGAGGCCAATGTCCGACGGCTTCAAGATCCCCGTCGCGGCGGGATCCCGGATTCGGGCGAGCCGATCGGCTACCGGAGTGCGGCGCTGTCATCTTCGGTCCGCATGGCTGGTGATGCAGGCGCTGCGGCAATCCTGACGGCACGTCGCTGGAGCACCAGTGCCCAGATCGTGGACAACAGTGCGAACACGCCGAGGGTGGCGAAACCGACCCCCACACCGGTGTGGTCAGTGACGGTGGCCACGAGCAGCATGACGATGATGGTCGCGGCGAGCCCGCCGCCGTTTGCGAGACCAAAGACCCGTCCGATGTCCGCACGACCGGCCCGGGCCATCAGCAGATTTCGCGAGGAGATCCTGGCCTGGCCGAAGACGAACGCACCGATGGGGACCAGCACGGCCAGTCCGGTGACGCCCAGTTGTCCCTGAACGACGATGAGCAGGCTGCATGCGAAAAAGCCCATTATGGCGATGTGCAGATCGGAGTACCGCTGGGCGAACAGCCGGTACCCGGCAGCGGCGGCGAGGAAGCCGAGGCTGCCCAGAGCGTCGATGGCCCCGAAGGTGCCTGCACCGCGATCGAGCTCGACCAAGACATACGTAGGCAGGAGGGCGTTGAAGACAGTTACGACGACACTGCCCTGCGCGTACAGCAGGATCAGGCTCCCCATCGGAAGCGGAAGATGATCCGGACCTGCGATTTCTACCGGCTCGGAGGCGAGACCACCGACAGCCCTGGTACGGCCGATAGCGGTCACGCACAAGGCCGAAACGGCGAAAGTGCCCGCATTGAAGACAAGCAAGGGAACGGCGCCGAAGAACTGGACGGCGAGCCCACCGACAGTGGCGGACAACAGCATCCCGGCCTGGGTGGCCATCTCGTAGCGGCCGTTGAACCGGCGCAGGACAGTACCACCCGGAACCCGCTCCTTGATCAGCGCCGCACTCGCCGGCACAAAGATCGCGCTGACCAGGGCAAGCGCAAAGTTCGCGGCGTAGATGCCCACTTCGGCCGCACCGCCTGCCACCAGCCACAGCGGCAGGCCGAGGGCGACGATCGCGCTCACCGTGTCACAGGCGACCCACAGAACGCGGCGATCCAGGCGGTCCGCGAGTTGTCCCAGATACGGGGACAAGACAGCCTGCGGCAGCGCGACGGCGATGAACAACCAGCCCACGGCCATCATGGTCTGCTGTTCGCGGGCCAGCAGGAGCGCTCCGGTGATGAGCTGAACATTGTTGCCGAGCGCGGTGGTGAAGGCCGCGGCGACGAGCAGCCGCATGGTCGTGCTGTGGTGGATCTGAACGGACATGCGCATAGTCTTCAGGTCTTCACTGACATCAAATGTCAGTGAAGATATGTTTCTCCTCGGAGTGATCGTCCCGAGGGCCCGCCGCCGTCAAAGCGGCGTCATGTGCGGCCTGAGGGACGTGCGGGACTACAAGATCGCCTCCGGTGGCGACCCCTCCCGGCTCGGCGCGGTCAGCCCTTTCAACATAGCGGTCGAGTCGTTTCGCCTGTCCGACTTCACTCCTGAGGACGTCAGGGAGCTGTACGGCCAGCACACCGCGGAGACCGGGCAAGAGTTCACCAAGGAAGCCCTCGCCGCGGCCTTCGAATTCACCCGCGGACAACCCTGGCTGATCAACGCGCTGGCTTATCAGGTCACCCGTAAAATGCGGGTTCCTCCAGAGGAGCCGATCACCGCCGGGCACATCGAGCATGCCAAAGAGCAACTCATTCGCGCCCGCGCCACCCACCTGGATTCTCTCGTCGCCAAGCTGCACGAACCCCGGGTCAAGCGAGTGCTCGAGCCGGCACTCGCAGGCACGCTGGTCCACGTCGACGAAACCTTCGAGGACGACTTCTCCTACGTTCGTGACCTCGGCTTGGTAGCCCAAAGGCCCTCGCTCAACATCGCCAATCCCATCTACCGCGAGGTCATCCTCCGCGTGCTGGGTAGCGGTGTGGAAGCCGTCATCCAGGCCGATTCGCGGTCTTTCGTCCTCCCCGACGGCCGTCTGGATCTGCTCAAGCTGTTGCGCGAGTTCACCGCCTTCTGGAAGCAGCACGGCGAGACGCTGGTCCGTGGCGCCGCCTACCACGAGGCCGCATGCCAGATCATCCTCATGGCCTACCTGCACCGGATCGTCAACGGCGGCGGCTTTCTCGACAGGGAGTACGCGGCGGGCACCGGGCGGCTGGACGTCTACCTGCGCCGGCCGTACGGCGAGCGGCAGGTGCAGCGGGAGGCCATGGAGCTCAAGGTGTGGCGGCCCGGTCAGCGGGATCCGATGGCCGACGGGCTCGCGCAGCTCGACCGCTATCTGGACCGGCTTGATCTCGACACCGGTTATCTGGTGGTCTTCGACCGCCGTCCTGAGGCGTCGCCGATGGAGGAGCGCATCCGGTTCGACCAGGACCGCACCCCGGCGGGGCGGCAGGTCACCGTTCTGCGGGCGTGAAGGTGTCAGTCCTCGGCCAAGGCTGCTTCCACAGGTGGAACGGGCGAGTAACAGGGAGCTGTCAACAACCAGCGACCGTGTCGCTGAGGGCATGGCGATGAGTCGAGGGCCAGGCGGTCAGATCGCCGCGATCAGGGGAGCCTGGGCGCCTTCCGGTCGTGGTGATGCCCGAGAGGGTGTCACGTCACCTCGCCGGACTCGCGCCCATGCTCCGCCGACCACCGTGCCGTCGCGGCGCTCGAGGATGGAGGCGGCCCGGTTGCTTCAGATCCCCCAGGTCGGTTTCCTGTCCACTGGCCTCCGCAGGGCGCCAGTGGCACCCATGACGTCTGGGATCGGCAGAGCGTGCTCGCCTCGTCGGGGTTCGCCGGGCGTCTCACTCGTCGTCCAGCAGGTCGTACAGGTCCAGGCCGCTCTGTTCGGGAAGCAGGGCAGGGGATGGGCACACGAGGGGTTGTTCGGTCCAGATGCACTTGCCGGAGTCGGTGAAGCGGGTGCCCCAGCGATGAGCGATCGCGGAGACCAGCTGGAGCCCGCGGCCGCCCTCGTCGGTGTCGGCGGCGCGGCGGATGCGGGGCGTGGTCAGGCTGCCGTCGGAGACCTCGCAGGTGAGTACGTTGCTGCGGAGCAGGCGCAGGTGGATGGGGCCCTTGGCGTGGCGGACGACGTTGCCGACCAGCTCGCTGGCCAGCAGTTCGGTGGTCATCGACAGGTCGTCCAGGTGCCAGGCGCTGAGCTGGGTGCGGACGTGTTCGCGGGCCTCGCCGGCGGCCTTGGGGTGTTCGGGCAGCGGCCAGGTGGCCATGTCGTCCTTCGGCAGCGCGTGAGTGCGCACGACCAGCAGGGCGGCGTCGTCGGCGGTGCCCTGCCTGACCGGTAGCAACGTGGTGACGAGAGTGTCGCACAGGGATTCGAGGCACTCGGCGCAGTGGAGCCTCGTCGCGTCCGGCGTGGTGGCATGATCCTCGTGCCCGCACAGCGCTCCGGAGACCGTGCTGCTGAGCGTTCTGGCCAGATGGGCCATGCCCTGGTCGATGTCGAGGGTGGCGGATTCGACCAGGCCGTCGGTGTACAGCACCAGCAGGCTGCCTTCGGGCAGCTCCATCCGTACGGTGTCGAAGGGTGGAGTGGCGGCGCCGAGGGGCGAGTTCGGGTCGGCGTCGGGGAAGTGCACGCTGCCGTCGGGGTGGACGACGGCGGGCGGCGGATGGCCGGCGCGGGTGAGCACGCAGGAGCGGGTGGTGGCGTCGTAGACCAGGTACAGGCAGGTGGCGTAGAAGTCGTCGCCGAGGTCGCTGACCACGTCGTTGAGGTGGGTGAGCAGCTCGTCGGGAGGCAGCTCCAGGTCGGCCAGGGTGCGGACCGCCGTGCGCAGGCGGCCCATGGTGGCCGCCTCGGTCACGCCGTGGCCCATGACGTCGCCGATGACGATGGCGACCCGGTCCGCCGACAGCGGGATGACGTCGTACCAGTCGCCGCCGACCTCCATGTCCTTGCCGGCGGGCAGGTAGCGGGCCGCGGCGGTGACCGCGGGCAGGTCGGGCAGCTCGCGCGGGAGCAGCCCGCGCTGCAGTTCCTGGGCGCGCGTGTGCTCCCTGTCGTACAGGCGGGCCCGTTCCATGGCCTGGGCGACCAGCCCGCTGAGCGTGGTGAGCAGGTTGCGCTCCTCGCCGGTGAACTGGCGCGGATCGGTGAAGGAGACGACGCAGCTGCCGACGGGACGACCGGAGGCGATCAGCGGCAGGAAGGCCCACGCTTGCTTGTCTCCCACCACCGGAAGATCGGCTGTCATGGGATAGCTCTCGATGCACTCCTCGAGCGAGCTGATGAAGATCGGGGAGTGCTCCCGCAGGACCCCCGTGATCGGCAGCCCCCAGGAAGCCGGCATCTGGGTCACCTGCTCGATGACCTCCGTCGGATACCCGGTGAACCCGACCGGCCGCAGACGGTCACCCTCCAGGAAGGCGAGTATCAGCCCGGAGGCGCCGAACAGCGGCAGGATGTGATCGGCGGCGGCGTCCACGACGTCTCGAACGGCGACCGCCTCGGCCAGCGCCCTGGTCAACTGCCTGATATGGGAGGCCCGCGCCACGGAAGCGCGCTCGGCGTTACGCGTCTGCGGTTCCATGACCGTCTCCAGGACGTCATGGGTCTTGGTGACGTTCCACAGGGTGCCGACCATGTGTGCCGGTTCGCCGTTCTCGTCGAACTCCGGCCGGCCACGGACCCGCACCCAGCCGGACGTCCCGTCCGGGCGGCACACTCGATACTCGGTGCTGTGCATCCTCCCCGTGCGGATCGCCTCGTCGATGTCGGACAGCACCCACGGCAGATCCTCGGGGTGGATGGTGCCCATCCAGGTCTCGATTCGCCCGTCGAAGGTGCCCGGGCCGAGGCCGAGCAGGGTGAGCATGGCGTCGTTCCAGATGACGTCACCGGTCCAGATGTTCCAGTCCCATGTGCCGACCTCCTGCGGGTCCTGCTGCGGATGCGCGTCTGTGGGCTGTTCCGGCTCCGGAAGGGCCGGACCGGGCGGAGGCGCGGTGGACCTGTTCAGACGCTCGCCGGTCCAGCGGCCCAGCGTGTCGAGGAAGGCCCGTTGCCCGGCCGACGGCTCGTGCGGGGAGATCGTCACGATCGAGAGCGTGCCGATCGGACCGCCGGGGCCGAGCAGGGGGACGGCCGCCATCGCCGTGCCGACCGGCCAGGACCAGGATCCGGCTGCGGCCCTGTCCGGTCGCCGGCTCGCCGTCGCACCGTCTTCGGGCATCTCACCGGTGAGCTTCGCCATGGGCACCCGCACGAACCCACCGTCCCGGAACGCGCGCGCCGGGGCGAGTGGACCGTTCCCGTCGATGCGCTCCCAAACCCGGGTGAAGGCCGGGGGGAGTCCGCTGGTCACCGCCAGGCGCAACCCACCGCCGTAGCCGGGACTGCCAAGATGCACCATGCCACCCAGCCCGGCAAGCTCGGCCACCGCCTGCTGGATCGCGAACCGCAGGACCTCGATCCCCCGCAGATCGTCACCGACCGCCGTCAGGAGCCGTTTCCGCTCCTCGGAGACCAGGTCCGTCCACATGATCTGCGGATCTTGCGTACGCCGTTCGCCCATCCCCATTCCCTGCCCTTCACCACGTCACCAGGGTCTCCATCGGGGTCGATAGCGATCCTGTGGAGCCCGGGCTCTGGGACGCGTCTGCGGCACTGATTCGAGATTGTGCACATATATGGCGATATGTACAGAGTACAACTACGGATGATGCCGCCTGCGGTGCAGGAGTTGTGCATCTCCTCCAGGACCACCTTGCTGGGACGTCCCTTCGGCGGCGTTCCGGGAGCAGGTGATCAAGGGCTGGTCGAGGGTCACCGGTCGTTGGTGGCGAGGCGGTCCAGGGGCGTGGTGGGCAGGGCGATCCAGCCCTCCGTCGCCGCCGCGCCCGCCTGCTCTCCCGTCGGTACGGTGACCAGGCCGAGGGCGGAGGCGCGGGCGGCGAGGGCCGACACGACGGCGTCGGTGGCGTGGTCCGAGGCCCGGCAGAGGGGCTCGTGTTCACCCAGATCGAGCCATGGCGCCGCCTCCTGGAGCCGGTCCACGAGATGGCCCAGCTCGGCGAGGTTGGCAGCACGCTTGTAGCCGCGGTGCGGCAGGCCCCACCGCTTCAGGCAGGCCGCGGGGTAGACCTCCACGACGGCCCCGGCGCCGCGCCGATCGACCGGCCGGCCCCTTCCTGCGAGCTCGGCCAGGAGGGCGGCGCAGCGCATGGTGGCGTGGGCGATGCGGTCGGCCGACACGCTCAGCGGGGTCAGGCCGGTCTGCTGGTGTACGACCTGGTCGGTGACCCGTAGCGCCAGATCGCGGCGCCAGGCCCGGCCCGCCAGGCCCGGCGGCACCTGGACGTGACCGGCGCGGTGGGCGGTGACGAAGTCGACGAACCGGTCGGGCCAGCCGAACGGGCAGTCGATCCCTGCCTTGTCCGCGGCCATGATCGCCTCGACGATCAGGGCGTCGTCCGCCCCGGTCACCACCCCGACGAGCCGCGCGCGCCCGGCCGGCCAGTCGAGCCAGGCCACCGCGGTTCGCACCGCCTCCGCGGCGAGATCGACGCCGACGGTCACCATCCGCGGGCTCAGTCCTCTCTGAGCGTGGGGAGCCCGGCGAGCAGCGCCTTGAGGGCGCGGATCAGGGTGGGGAGGAAGTCGGGGCAGGTCGCGGCGATGTCGGGGTCCTGGGCGTAGAGCTCGGCGAGCATCGGCGAGGGGTTCGCGATGGGGTAGAGGATGCCGGCCAGGGCGGTGGCGGCCGAGACCAGTTCGACCCCTTCGCCGACCGTCAGGCCCGTGAGCCGGGCGACCTGCTCGCCCACGTCGGCGATGACGGCCAGGATGGCGCGCTTGAATGTGCGGGCCGCCTCGATGGAGACGTTGTGTTCCAGGGTGGTCGCGGTCTGGCTGAGGAGGTCACACAGGAGGGGCCGGTCCGCGAGGGTTTCCGCCAGAGCGGCCGCGACCCCGTTTGACGCGCCCCCCTCCGATGCGGCTTCGAGGCGGGTGGTGACGGCCTCAGCCCACTGGCGCCACTCCTCGGCGGCCAGGATGAGGTAGATCTCCTCGCGAGTCCCGAAATATCGCATGATGTTGGATTTCGCCAGCCCGACGGCCTCCGCGACCGCCCCCAGGCTGACGTTGCGCACCCCGGAGGTCAGGGCGAGATCGCGGGCGGCCACGAGGATCTCCTCGCGCCGCTGCTGCTTGTGCTCCGGCCGCCTGGCTCGGACGAATGCCCGCTTCATGTCGCGCTCCAGCATAGGTGACCCAGACTTTAGAGGACGACGTTCTCTTGTTAAGGAAACACCGTTCTGTTAGCGTCGGCATCCTACGGAGGGGAGAAGCGTGTGACCGAGATACGGATGCGGGTGAACGGCGTCGCCCGGACCCTCGACATCGAGCCGTGGGTCAGCCTGCTCGACGCGCTGCGCGACCACCTCGGGCTGACCGGCCCGAAGAAGGGCTGCGACCAGGGCGCGTGCGGCGCCTGCACGGTTCTCGCGGACGGGGTGCGGATCAACGCCTGCCTGGCCCTGGCCGTGCAGTACGCGGACAAGGAGATCACCACGATCGAGGGGATCGCGAAGGGCGAAGAGGGCACGCACCCGATGCAGGAGGCGTTCGTGCGCCATGACGGGTTCCAGTGCGGTTACTGCACCTCGGGCCAGATCTGCTCGGCCGTCGCCATGCTGACCGAATATGCGGCCGGCATGCCCAGTGCCGTCACCCCCGCGGCAGAGCGCACCGAGCTCACCGATGACGAGATCCGGGAGCGCATGAGCGGGAACCTGTGCCGGTGCGGCGCCTACAACGGCATCCTCGACGCCATCAAGGACGTCGCCGCGCAGGAGGCGTCATGAAGCCGTTCGCGTACGTCAAGCCGCTCGACCTCGACGAGGCCCTGGAGGCCGCCGGCCCCGCCGTCAAGTTCCTGGGCGGGGGCACGAACCTGGTCGACCTCATGCGCGAGGGCATCGAACGTCCGGAAAAGCTGGTCGACCTCACCGGCCTGCCGCTCGACGAGGTGGACGAGCTGCCCGGCGGCGGCCTGCGGATCGGCGCGCTGGTACGCAACAGCGCGCTCGCCGCCGACCGTCGCGTCCGCGCCCGCTACCCCGTCCTGTCGCAGGCCGTGCTCGCCGGCGCCTCCCCCCAGCTGCGCAACATGGCCACCGTCGGCGGCAACCTGCTCCAGCGGACCCGCTGCAACTACTTCTACGACCAGGCGCACGCCTGCAACAAGCGCGAGCCGGGCAGCGGCTGCGACGCGCTCGGCGGGTTCACCCGCGGGCACGCGGTCCTGGGCGTGAGCGAGAGCTGCATCGCCACTCATCCGTCCGACATGTGCGTGGCGCTGGCCGCCCTGGACGCCACGGTCGAGGTGCGGAGCGTGCGCGGCACGCGGCGGATCGCCCTGGCCGACTTCCACCTGCTGCCGGGCGACACGCCGCAGGTCGAGACCGCGCTGGCCGACGACGAGCTGATCACGGCGGTCGAGCTGCCGCCCGCGCCGGTCGCGGCCAACTCCCGTTACCGCAAGGTGCGCGACCGGGCGTCGTACGCGTTCGCCCTGGTCTCGGTGGCGGCGGCGCTGGAGGTCCGGGACGGGACCGTGACGGCGGCCCGCCTGGCGCTGGGCGGCGTCGCGACCAAGCCGTGGCGGGCCCGCGAGGCGGAGGGGGTCCTGGTCGGCGGCCCGGCGACCGAGGAGGCGTTCGGCCGGGCGGCCGAAGCCGAGCTGGCGCCCGCGACCGTCCAGCCGGGCAACGCGTTCAAGGTGGCCCTGGCCAGGACCACGATCATGGCGACGCTGAGGGAGCTGGCATGACCATCAAGACGCTGAGGGAGCCGGCGGCATGAGCATCAAGTACGTCGGCCGTCCCGTCGACCGGCTCGACGGCCGGGCCAAGACCACCGGGCAGGCGCGTTTCGCGGCCGAGCACCCGTACCCGGACCTCGCCCACGCCGCGCTCGTGCACTCCACGATCGCCCGGGGCCGCATCACCGCCGTCGACGCGGACGCGGCACGCGCGGCGAAGGGCGTGATCGAGGTTCTCACCCATGAGAACGCCCCCGCCATGAAGCCCGCGCCCTCCCGGAGCCTGCTGAACCTCAGCACGATGGTCATCGGGACGTCGGTCAACTACCTGGCCACGGACGAGGTGCACTGGAACGGCCAGCCCGTGGCGGTCGTGGTGGCCGAGTCGCCCGAGGCCGCGCGGCACGCGGCGGGCCTGGTGCGGATCACGTACGAGGAGCTGCCCGCCGTGGTGGACTTCGCGGCCGAGGAGCCGAACGCCACCCCGCAGAAGGGCAACGCGCTGATGCCGGCGGCGGCGAACAAGGGGGACGCGGAGGCGGCGCTGGCGGCCGCGGCGGTCTCGGTGGACCTGCGCTTCACCACGCCGCCGCACAACCACAACGCGATCGAGCCGCACGCGACGACCGCCGTATGGGACGGCGACCGCCTGACCGTGCACGAGAGCACGCAGAGCATCGCGTGGATGCGCAGCCATCTCGCGCAGCGGTTCGGCGTTCCCGAGCGGAACATCCGCGTGCTGTCCCCTTACGTGGGCGGTGGGTTCGGCGGCAAGGGCTCGGTGTGGGCGGGCACGCTGCTCGCCGTGCTGGCCGCCCGGGCCACCAAGCGCCCGGTACGGCTGGCGCTCACCCGGGCGGGCGTCTACCACACGGTCGGCGGCCGGACCCCGAGCACCCAGCGGGTCGCGCTGGGCGCGGACCCCGGCGGGAGGCTGACCGCGCTGATCCACACGAGCGTCGCCAGGACGGGCCGGGTCGGCGGCGGAGGCGAGCAGATCACCTCGGCCTCCCGGCACCTGTACGACTCCCCGAACATCCGTCTGCGCCAGAGCCTCGTCCAGCTCGACCTGATCTCCAACACGTTCATGCGGGCCCCGGGCGAGTCCATCGGCACCTTCGCCCTGGAGTCGGCCGTGGACGAGCTGGCCTGCGAGCTGGGCATGGATCCGATCGAGCTGCGGATGCTCAACGAGCCGGCGCGCAACCCGATGGACGGCAAACGGTTCGCGCACCGCCTGCTGCGCGAGGCGTACGAGGTGGGGGCCGAGCGGTTCGGGTGGCGCGAGCGCGATCCGCGGCCCGGCTCGATGCGCGACGGGCGGTGGCTGGTCGGCATGGGGGTGGCGTCGGCGTACCACCCGGCGTTCCAGCTCCCGGCGAGCGTCACCGTGCGGCTGGGCGCGGACGGCGGGGTCGTGGTGCGGTGCGGCCTGCACGAGATCGGCGTGGGCGCGGCGACCGTGCAGGCGCAGATCGCCGCGGACGAGCTGGGGGTGCCGCTGGAGTCGGTACGCGTCGAGATCGGCGACTCCGACCTCCCCGAAGGCCCGATGGCGGGCGGCTCCGGGCAGACGGCGAGCGCGGCGGCCAGCGTGCTGGAGGCCTGCCGCAAGCTGCGGCGTTCGGCGCTCGACCTGGCGCGGAAGTCGCCGGACTCCCCGTTGCGCGGCGTGAGCGATCCGCAGGCCCGCGACGGCGGGCTCTACCAGGGGTCCAGGGGCGAGACATATGCGGCGATCCTGACCCGGGCGGGCCGCGACCACCTGGAGGCCGCGGCCGGGGGCGGCATGCTGAGGTTCATGGCGAAGACCCTGCGCGACCGCAGCCGGTGGGTGAAGGCCGCGTCCGGGGCGCACTTCTGCGAGGTGCGGGTGGACCGCGACACGGGCGAGGTACGGGTCTCCCGCTGGACGGGCGTGTTCGACGTCGGCACCGTGATCAACGCGAAGACGGTGGCCAGCCAGCTGCGCGGGGGCATCGTGATGGGCATCGGCCTGGCGCTGTCGGAGGAGACTCTGGTCGATCCGCGCACCGGGCGCATCGTCAACGCGAGCCTGGCCGACTACCACGTGCCCGTGCACGCCGACATCCCGCGCATCGACATCCACTGCCTGGACGAGCCGGACCCGACGATGCCGCTGGGGCTGGTCGGGGTGGGCGAGGTCGGCATCACGGGCGTGGGCGCGGCCGTGGCCAACGCCGTGCGCCACGCCACCGGCAAACGTGTCACGGACCTGCCGATCACGCTCGATAAGCTGCTGCCTCTCTGAAGCCGTGCCGAGGAGGCGACCATGTCACGCCCGCCCGTCCCGCCGTTCACCGAGGAGACCGCGCGCGTCAAGGTGCAGGCCGCCGAGGACGCCTGGAACACCTGCGACCCCGACCGCGTCGCGCTCGCGTACACGGAGGACTCGGTGTGGCGTAACCGCGACGAGTTCCTGACCGGCCGCGACGCGATCAGGGAGTTCCTGGGCCGCAAGTGGGCGCGGGAGCTGGACTACGCCCTTCGCAAGGAGCTGTGGGCCGTGCTGGGCGACCGCATCGCGGTCCGGTTCCAGTACGAGTGCCGCGATGCCTCAGGGCAGTGGTGGCGCAGCTACGGCAACGAGCAGTGGGAGTTCGACGAGTCGGGGCTGATGCGGCGCAGGGAGGCGAGCATCAACGACGTGCGCATCGAGGAGAGCGAGCGGCGCATCTTCGGGCCGCGCGGCGACGACGAGCAGGGCGTGGACGTGCTGCCGCTCAGATGAGGTAACGCAGCCACAGGTAGGGCACCGACAGCGTGACGGTCACCAGCGTGACGACCAACCCGTACTTGGTGAACTGCCAGAAGCTGATCGGGGTGCCGTTGCGGGCGGCGATGCCGATGACGACGACGTTGGCCGCCGCCCCCACGGCCGTGGCGTTACCGCCCAGGTCGGCCCCGATGGCCAGCGCCCACCACAGCACCTGGGCGGGGCCGTTGCCGCCGTTGGCCTGGACGAGGTCGGCCACGATGGGGCTCATGGTGGCGACGTACGGGATGTTGTCCACGACGGCGGACAGCCCGGCCGAGACCCACAGCAGCAGCATCGTGGTCAGGCCGAGCCGGCCGCCGGTGGCCTCGGCGGCGGCCTTCGAGATCTGGCCGATCACCCCGGTCTCCACCAGCGCCCCCACCATGACGAACAGCCCCGCGAAGAACACCAGCGTCGGCCACTCGACCTCACGGATGGCCTCCTCGGTCGTCACCCTGGTGGCCGCCACCAGCACCCCCGCGCCCAGCAGCGCCACGACCGAGGGCTCGTAGTGCAGCACGGGATGCAGTACGAACGCGGCCATCACCAGGGCCAGCACGGCGAGCGACTGCCACAGGAGCTTGCGGTCGGCGATGGCCTCCCGCTCGTTCAACGACATGATCTCCGCGACCCGCTCGGGGTCGTAGCTGAACGACGCCCTGAACAACCACCGGCACAGCCCGACGAACACCACCACCAGCACGACGATCAGCGGTGCCATGTGCGCGAGGAAGTCGTTGAAGGTCAGGCCGCCGCGGCTGGCGATGATGATGTTCGGCGGGTCGCCGACCAGCGTGGAGGCGCCGCCGATGTTGGACGCCATGGCCTCGGCGATCAGGTACGGCGCCACTGGCAGCGCCAGCCGCTCGCACACCAGGAACGTCACGGGGGCGATCAGCAGCACGGTGGTGACGTTGTCCAGCAGCGCGGAGGCGACGGCGGTGATCACGATCAGCAGCGCCATGAGCCGGAACGGCTGCCCGCGAGCCCGCTTGGCCGACCAGATCGCCAAATATTCGAATATCCCGGTCTGTTTCAGGACACCAACGATGATCATCATGCCGAGCAGCAGAAAGATGACGTTCCAGTCGATCCCGGTGTGCTCGTCGAAGAACGCCGCGCTCCCGTCGGTGGCGTGGATCAGCAGCATGACCCCCGCCCCGCCGAGCGCCGCCGCGACCCGGTGCACCTTCTCGGTGGCGATCAGCGTGTAGGCGAAGAGGAAGGCGGCCACCGCCATCCAGGCGGTGGCGGTCATGGCGACTCGATGAGCATGAGGGACAGACTCCGGGAACGACGACAAAACCGCCGACCAGACTTCCCGGCACACCCATCAGGAACATATCAAAATGCGCCACGGGCCGCCGCTCGGGCACCCGGGCGGCGGCCCGTGGAGGTGGTCAGATCTTCCCGACGCCGGAGCCGGCGGTGACCGCCGCCTTCACCGTGTTCGGGTCGTCCAGGGTGTAGCCGTAGTACGAGCTCGGCTCCTGCACGCTGCCGCCGCAGTCGGGCGTGCCGGACTCGTCGACGAACACGTTGTTCCGCGCGACGCACCTGCCCGCGGGGCCGGCGTAGTGATTGCTCACCGGCTCCTCGACCCGCTCGAAGTAGTTGCCCTCGACCAGGCAGCCGGCGTTCGCCTGGCAGGCCACGCCGACGTCGGTGTTGTAGACGTAGTAGTTGTTGAAGACGTGCACCGGCTCCCCGAAGCGCACGCGCGGGTTGCGCTGCGGCGTCCGGTCGAACCAGTTGTGGTGGTAGGTGACCTTCAGCCGGCCGACGTCCTGCGCGCCGTTGCCGTCGTCGTGGCCGAGCAGCATGGTCTTGATGTGGTTGTGGACGTGGTTCCAGGAGACGGTGACGTACGAGGAGCCACGCTTGATGTCGATCAGCCCGTCATAGCCGCTGGCCAGGTCGTTGTGGTCGAGCCAGACGTGGTGGCTGAACATCTGGACGTTGATCGAGTCGTCCGTGGCGTTCCTGAACACCAGGTTGCGGACGATGACGTTGTGCACGGCGCCGGCGGGCGGCGAGGTGACCGCGTCGTCCACGGGGAGGCCGATGTTGAACCCGCCGCCGGTGATGCCCGAGTTCGCCCCGATGCCGACGATCGTCTTGTCGGAGGCGACGTTGTGCATGCCGGCCGGAACCGTGATCATCCCGTTGACGCAGATGTTCAGCGGGCCGCTCTGGCCGATCGCGGAGATCAGCTCGGCGGCCGTGTCCACCTCGACCGTGGGGCCGCCGGCGCCACCCGTGGTGCCGTTCTGGCCCCAGGCGTTCACCGAGGCGAACCCGGTGGGCGCGCCGGCGATGGAGCACGTGCCGGGCGGCGGCGGTGTGGGGCTGGTCGGCGGCTCGGTGGGCCCGCCAATGTCCGTCACCAGCACGTCGTCGAACGAGGCGCTGGCGTAGTAGCCGGCCAGCCCGGCCCCGCCGGAGCCGTAGGAGGAGTCCGTCGCCGAGACGACCTGCACGTTGTTCACGAAGCCGCGCAGGGTCGTGCCGAACGCTTCGAGCCGGAGCGTGTACCAGGTGCCCGCGGTCACGGTGGTCGCGGCCGTGGCGAGCGTGGCCGGGCTGCCGCCGGCCCGCTTGCCCAGGACGACCGAGCCCGCGTTGCTCAGCCCGAGGAAGTAGTAGCTGCTGGTGCTCTGCGCCCTGGCCAGGACCGCGACGTGCCGGTCGGCGCCGTTGAACGCGATCGGCCTGACGCGCGCCTGCACCGCCTGGTCGCTCCAGCCGGTGCCGGCCACGGCGCGGGCGTCCGCGCTGGTGCCGGACTGCCGGTACGCCTGGGAACCGTCGGCCACCACCGACCAGCTCCCCCCGGACCTCGACCAGCCGGTGGCGTTCCCGTCCTCGAAGTCGTCCGCGAACAGCGTCGCGGCGGACGCGCCGGGCAGTCCCAGCGCCCCCATCAGCACCAGCGCCCCGGCTGCGAGCGCGGCCATGCCTGAGCGGATCTTGCGTGCTTTGCCATTGCGCACTGTGTTGCCTCCGGTGGTGAGAGTGACCGGACGCGTCCCGCCTGCGTGGGTATGAGCTCGCGCGCTTCACACCTTTATGCAACCGATTGTTAGGCGAGTCAATGCGAAGGCTGTGCAGTTTTGTTGCAGTATTTTGCAAGCGCTTGTAAGAGTGCCGCGCTATTCGACCACGCCGTAGGAGGGCTTGCCGGCCCACTCGTAGGTGACGTAGACGACGCCGGCGTCGGTGGCGGTCGATCCGGTGAGCTTCAGCCCGGCCGGGGCGGTCCCCTCGGCGAACAGCCGCTTGCCCTCGCCGAGGATGACGGGGAAGACCAGCAGGCGGTACTCGTCGATCAGCTCGGCCCGCTGCAGCGTGCGGATGAGGTCGCTGCTGCCCTGGACGATGATCTCGCCGTCGGTGTTCTTCTTGAGCTCGGCCACCGTCTCGGCCGCCTCGCCCACCAGCACCTGCGTGTTGCGCCACTCGGCCGTCATCGGCGTCCTCGTGGTGACGTACTTGGCCATGCCGTTGATCTTGGCGCCGCCCTCCTCGTCGGGCACGTCGGGCCAGTGCGAGGAGAGGATGTCGTACGACCTGCGGCCCAGGAGCATGCCGTCCGCCCGCTCGAACTGCTCGCCCATGATCCGGCCGAACCCCTCGTCCACGTACGGCGGGAGCCAGCCGCCGTGCGGGAAGTCGTTGGAGTCGTCCTCGCCGGGCCCGCCGGGACCCTGCATGACGCCGTCCAGGGACAGGAAGGTCGAAACCACCAGCTTGCTCGCCATTTTCGCCACTCCATCTCGCCGTGAAGGTCTTCCGTCTTTCTGTGCCTTCAGCCTGGCGGACACCGTTTAAGGATTCCTTACGGCTTCCCTAAGGTCGCGAAAGTGGCTACGCGGCGTCGCGGTGGTGACCGTGGTACGGCGGGGCGAGGTCGGCGCCGCGCGGCCCCGACAGCGTGGCGCGCAGGTCCGCCATCTGGATGGTCCGGCTGATGTCGGTGGGCGTCAGCAGGCCGATCAGCCGCCCGGCCGAGTCGAGCACGACCGCGCGCCCGTCGGCGCTCCCCTCCATCCTGGCCAGCAGGTCGGTCAGCGGCTCGTCGGGCCGGGCCCGCGGCACCTCCTGCGGCGGGCAGGAGATGTCGGCGAGCCGGGTGGTGCCCCGCCGATCCGGCTCGACCCGGCGGATCCGGTTGAGCGTCACCAGGCCGGCGAAGGTCCCGTCCGGGGCGACCAGCGGATACGTGGACACATGGTGCCGCATCACGACCCGGTCGATGAGCCCGGACACGGTCTCGTCCGGCGAGGCGGTCACGGGGTGCCGCGACATCGCGTCCACGACCCGGACCCCGTGCAGGACGGTGCCGAGCCGGGTCTGCTGCTCCTCGGCGCTGGCGGCGTTGACCAGGAAGAGGCCGATCAGCGCCAGCCACAGCCCGTCGAAGCTGCGCCCGGTGACCACCTGCAGGAAGCCGATCGCGATGAGCGCATATCCGAACCAGCGCCCGGCCCGGGCCGCGGCGATCGCCGCCCGCGACCGGTCGTGCCAGCGCGCCCACAGGATCGCCCGCAGCACCCGCCCGCCGTCCAGCGGGGCGGCCGGGACCAGGTTGAACACGGCGAGGAGCACGTTCACCCCGGCCAGGTACGCGAACATGCCACCGGCCAGCGCCGCCCCGGAGACCAGAAAGGCGACCGCCCCGAACATCACTCCTGCCAGCAGGCTCGTCGCGGGCCCCACCACGGCGATCTTCAGATCCGCCCCCGGCGAGCGCGGCTCGCCGCGCAGCTCCGCGACCCCGCCCAGCAGCCAGAGCGTGATCCGCGACACCTCGACGCCCTCGTGCCGGGCCACGAGCGCGTGCGCCAGCTCGTGCGCGAGCAGCGAGGCCATGAACAGCACCGCCGCCACCACCCCGGCCAGCACGTAGGCGGCCGGCGGGTAGCCGGGGAAGACCGCGGGGAACCGTCCGAAGCCCAGCCCGAACACCAGGATCGCGACGATCACCAACACGCTGATGTTGAGCCCCACCCGCACGCCCCCGATGCGGCCCAAAGGGATGGATGAACGCATCTCGCCTCCCTGCGGCTGGATTTGTTCGCTCAAGCGCACCCTGCCCGCAAAAGCGCACCCCAAGCCCGGTTCAGGAGGCGCTGAGCACCCCCGCCAGCTGGGCGAACGCGGTGGCCGCGGGGAGCGGGTCGGCCGGAAGTGCCAGCAGGACGGTGCGCTCGGAGGCCGGTTCGAGAGGGACCGCGTGGACGCCCGGGTGGTGGTCGGGCAGCGACAGCTCGGGGACGACGGTCACGCCGAGCCCCTCGGCGACCATGGCGAGGATGCTGTTGGTGTCGCGGACGCGATAGTGGCAGCGCAGGCTCACCCCGGCCTCCCGCGCCAGAGCCGTGATCAGCGGTTCGCACCCGCCCGTCGACATGATGAACGGGTGCCTGGCCAGCTCGGCGACCGGCACGGAACCACGTACGGCCAGGGCGTGACCGGTGGGCAGGACGGCCAGCATCCGGTCGGTGGCCAGCGGGTGGGTGACCAGCCCCGCCGCGTCGGGGGCCACGGCGCCGGCCGAGACGGTGCCGACGTCGGCGGCGCCGGTCCGGAGCCAGTCGAGCACCTCCCCGTCCGACCCCTCGATCACGATGAGCCGCACGCGCGGATGGGCTTCCCCGAACGCCCGCAGGATCCGCGGCAGCAGGCGCGCGTTGGCGCTGGGGATGACGCCCACGCGCAGGCTGCCGGTGTCCGCCCCACGCGCCGCGGCCACCTCCTGCTCCAGCGCTTCGAGCTGGGTGAGGATGAGCGTGGCGCGGTGGCAGACGGCCCGCCCGCCGGCGGTCAGGCTCACCCCGTGGCTGCCCCTGACGAGCAGGGACAGGCCGAGCTCGCTCTCCAGGCTGCGCATGGCGTGGCTGACCGCGGACTGCGTGGTGTTCAGCTCCTCGGCCGCGCGGGTCATGTTGCCGGTACGCGCGACCGCCAGCAGGATTCTGAGCTGGGTGAACGTCATAGCGCCGCGCGCAGCAGCCCCACGACCAGCGGGTGCGGATGTCCGGGCAGCGATCTCGTCTGCGGCACGAAGAGCGTGGCCAGGTAGAACGGGTGGCCGGGCAGCTCCAGCACCCGGGCCTCGCCGCTCTCGTCGACGCCCGTCACGCGCAGGCCGCCCTCGTGCAGGGTGCTCTGGTGGGCCGGGTTGAGGCCGAAGTTGCAGTAGTACTCCTCCTTGACCTCGCTCTCCCCGTACAGGCCCGCCACCAGGGAGCCAGGCGTGAGCGTGACCGGCATGGTCCGGCCCGCGAGGGAGCAGGCCAGCTCGGAGACGAACAGGTTGGACGCGTACGGGTCGTACTCGGCGTGCTGCGCGTCCTCGAACCCGAGCACGTGCCGGGCGTACTCGATCACCACGTGCTGGCTGCCGCCGCACGTCCCCAGGGTGGGCACGCCCTGCTCGCGGCCGTGCCGGAGCGCGGCCAGCGCGCCGCGCAGGCTGCGGTACGGGCTTCCCGGGGCGCACCACAGCACGTCGGCGGCCCGCACGCCGGACAGGTCGGATTCGAGCGGCTCGGTGGCCAGCCAGCGGACCTCGATCCCGACGCCCAGGTGATCGGCGGCGTGGCCCAGCGCGTTGTCGGTGGCCACGTGCGGGACGAACGTCTTGTCGTAGTCGCCGACGATCGCGACCTTCAGCGAGGACTTCATGCGCCCACTATGCGGCGGCAGAGGCATGAACACCAATACCGAGCTGCGCGAACGTCATGAGTGAACGCTCATGTCAGCCGGAGGCGCGGTCAGCAGCGGCAGCAT
Source organism: Nonomuraea sp. JJY05 (assembly GCF_043496855.1). Classification (NCBI taxonomy): domain Bacteria; kingdom Bacillati; phylum Actinomycetota; class Actinomycetes; order Streptosporangiales; family Streptosporangiaceae; genus Nonomuraea; species Nonomuraea sp. JJY05. Next base: position 97,995 of record NZ_JBIEIS010000032.1, on the reverse strand, counting down.
GACCTCCACGCGCGTCCCGGCCCCTGGCTCGCCGCCGACCACGCAGATCCCTCCCAGCTCCGCCGCCCGCTCGCGCATCGAGCCGAGCCCCACGCCCGCACGGTGCTCCTCGGGCAGCCCCTTGCCGTCGTCGGCGATCAGCACGCGCAGCACCGACCGCTCCCGCTGCAGGACGATCCGGCAGCTGGACGCCTGGGCGTGCCGCCGGACGTTGGTGAGCGCCTCCTGGATGATGCGGTAGACCGCCACCTCGACGGCCGCGGGCAGCTCCGACAGCTCGCCCTGCACCTCGACCTCGGCCGGCGGCGACGACTGCCCGGCCAGGTCGCCGATCGCGCGGGCCAGGCCCAGGTCGTCGAGGGCGGGCGGGCGCAGGCCGTAGACGAGCTCGCGGATGTCCCCCGTGACCGCGCCCATGCCGGTGTGCAGCTCGCGCAGCAGCTCGTCGGCGGCCTCCGGGGACTTCTTGAGGCTGAGCCTGGCCATGTTGATGGTCATCGCCATGGCCGAGAGCGTCTGGCCGAGCCCGTCGTGCAGGTCGCGGCGCAGGCGGCGGCGCTCCTCCTCCCTGGTCGTCAGGATGCGCTCCCTGGAACGTTGCAGGTCCGCCGCCATCCGCACCGCGTGCGCCACGTCCGCGGCGTACGGGGTGAGCGTGGCCAGCACCCGCTCGTTGTGCGCGGCGGGGAAGCGGCGCGGGCCCGGCGGGCCGACGAGCAGGCGGCCGACCCGCTCCCCGTGCCAGACCAGCGGCACCTCGCGGGGATCCGGGCCCACCCGGCCGTTCTCCACGTAGCGGGGCTCGCCGTCGGCCACCTCCACGGCCACGCCCTCGACCGCCAGGCCGTCGCGCAGCACGCTCACCACCGAGGTCAGCGCCTTGGCCGGATCGCCGCGCCGGACCGCCTGGGTCAGGCGCTCGGCCAGCACGCCCGGGTCGCCGACGGCGCCGTACAGGAGCCGGTCCACGGCCCCCTGCAGCGCCCGCCGCAGCGGCTGGAAGAAGGCGCCCGCGAACAGCGCGGCGGCGATCCCGGCCACCTGGCCGTAGCCGGAGACGAGCAGGCCGGACAGCGCGCCCGCGCCGAAGTACACGGCGCTGACCACGGCGACCACGCCGGCGGCCACGAACGCCCGGCTGATCACCGTGTCGATGCCGTAGAGCCGGTAGCGCATCACCGAGAACGCCATCGCGACCGGGATGATCGCCGCCCAGCCGAACGCGATCCACCCGAACTCGCGCACGAACGCGGCCATGACCAGGAACACGATGTAGCCGGCGAACGCCAGCAGCGGCCAGCCGATCTGCCGCCTGGTGACGGAGTCCGCGTGCCGCAGCCGCACCGCCAGCGACAGCGCCGACAGCGCCATGGCGACGTAGATGCCCGTCCAGGCCAGCACGGAGACCGTCTCCGCGTACGGGGCCAGCGCGAGGATCTGCAGCGGGTTCGGGATGACCTGGGGGTACGGGTAGCTCTCGAGCGGTGGCGGCACGCGGAACACGCCGCGCAGGAAGTCGGTCGTGATGGAGGCCGCGCCCAGTGCCAGGGCGAGACGCCAGCGCGGCGAGGGCAGGCGGCCGTCGGGCGAGTACAGCGGCAGCACCATCGTGAGCGTCAAGCCGCACACCGCCCAGCCGAGCTGGGCCGGCAGCCGCAGGTAGCCCGCGAGGACGAGGTCTCCGTGAGAGGCGGCCCGGAACATCATCGCCTGCGCGAAGTCGCTGACGGCGGCGGCCAGGCCACCCGCGCACATCAGCCACGCCAGGTTGAGGCGGGGCCGGTGGAAGATGAGGAACGCGCCGACCGCGGGGAACGTCAGCGCGGCGGCCGTCTGCGGGGACACCGTCCGCGCGGGCGTCCACTCGTCGGGCAGCCCGGCCCAGATCAGCAGCGCGACCACGGTGAGCGCCGGTGACACCACCGCCATGGTCACGGCAGCGGCTCTCGCCCCCCGTGCTGCCTTCTCGTCATCGGCGACCTCGGCGAATCCCCCAGCCATCCCGTGCTCCGCCTCTCCGATCCCCGGCACGCCTCCCGTAGAAGAGGATTATGACCCCTTAATCGGGATGAATCCGTCCGCCGTTTCCGGGACGTTATCCGCGGGGCCCTGCCCTGGCCCGCGATGACCGCTGAGCCAGGGCAGGGAGCATCGGTGCTATCCGACGGTGACCGTGGCCTTGGCGGCGACGGTCGTGCCCGCCACCTGACCGTTCACCGTGAACGTGCCCGGCTGGGCGTACTTGTCAGGGCTGATCGCCTCCCAGGTGACCTCGACCGAACTGTCCTTCGACCCGTCGTTGTACGTCGCCACGACGGTCCTGGGCAGCGAGGGAGCGACCCCGGCCCGGGTGGCGACGGCCTCCTCGGCGATCGAGGTGATCGTCACCGCCGAGGTCGTGCGGACGTACACGGTGGCCTGGGCGGGCTGGCGCACGCCCTCGGCCAGGCCGACGACCGTGAAGCTGGTGCCGCCGGTCTTGACCTGGTCGGGCGTCACCTGCTGCCAGGTGACGGCGGCCGAGCTGCGGGTGCCGTCCGCGTAGAGGGTCTCCACGGTGGCGGGCAGCTTCGGCAGCGTGCCGGCCAGGGTGGGGACGTGCACGGGGCGCACGGAGTCCGGCGGGACCTCGTACACCTTGACCTCCAGCAGGCCGAGCGACGCCCCGCCGGCCTCGAGCTGGACGCGCAGCTTCGAGGTCGTCACGGTGTCGAACGCGACCGTGTTGTAGGCGTCGGCCGCATTCGGGTAGGAGGCGGCACCGGTGACGTCCTCGAACGAGTCGCCGTCCCAGTACTGGATCTTCCACGAGGCGGGGACGCGCACGCCGCCGCCGTCGTCGAAGAAGTACACGTCGCTCTTGTTGACCCGCACCGCCGACGGCCAGTCGAGCTGCACCCACTGCGTGCCCTGCTGCGGCCAGGTGCCCCAGCGCGGGTTGGCGCCGTCGTTGGAGCGCGGCGGGTCGATGCCGTCGTTGATCGCGGTGACCTTCTCCCACGGCGAGGTGTAGGAGGCGGTGGGCGTGGCCTTGGGCGCCACGTTCACCTGCGTGGCCTGGGGCGTCGCGGTGACGGTCACGGTCGTGGAGGTGCTCTTCTCGCCGTCCGTGGCCGTGAGCTTCAGCCGGTACGCGCCCGCCTCGGAGAACGAGACCACCGTGTCGGTGCCCGTCGGGTTGGTGAAGAACGCCTCACCGGGCCCGTCGACCTTGACCCACTGGGTCGTGAGCTTGCCCGACGGCAACCCGTCGTCCTTGACCACCGCGTCGAGCCTGGCCTGGCCCGGGCGGGTGAACGTGGGGTCGGGCACGACCACCACGGACGGCGCCTTGTTGGTGACCGAGCCGCCGCCGTCGCCCGTCAGGTACGCCTGCGCCTCCTTCAGGCCCGTCGCGTAGCCGGGCTGGTGCGTGACCAGCACCCGCAGCTTCTGCGTCGTGACGGCCGGGAAGCGGACCACATTGAGGTTCGCCCGCGGCTGGACCGGCTTCCTGGCCAGGCTCGGCACGTCCTTCCAGGTGCCGCCGTCCTGGTACTGCACCGTGTAGAAGGCGGGTTCGCGGTAGCCGCCCGCCTTGCGGTCGTTGTAGAAGTACAGCTTGACCTGGTCGACCTTCTGGGCCGAGCCGAGGTCCGCCGCCAGCCAGTCCTGAGCGTTGCCGGAGCCCTTGCTGCCCCAGTACGGCTCGTTGATCGTGAAGCCGTCCACCGCGCCGGCCGGGTCGCCGTGGGAGGCGGTGGCGGACTTGACCAGGTTCGGGCGGGTGGAGCGCAGGTCCACGCCGGCCTTCTGGAACAGGTCCTCGACGCGGTCGCCCTTCAGCGCGACCTGGGCGGGGGTCTTCATCGAGGCGGCCTTCTCGGCGTGGACCACCTGACCGCCCTCGACCTTGCCCGTGGCCGGGTCCCAGACGGCGTGCGCCAGCCCCGACAGGGTGACCTTGCGCTTGCCGTCGATCAGGATCGAGTAGCCCTCGGGCACCCCGGCGTAGTGCTTGGTGCCGTCGCCCGGCTTGTCCCAGACGATGGTCAGGTCACTGCCCCGGTAGTTGATGCCGTTGACGCTGAAGTGGTCCCAGCCGATGTCCACCGGCCAGAGCTCGACCTTGCCGTCCGAACGCGGGCGCAGGCCCATGACGTCCTCGATGACGGTCCAGTTGCTGCTGCCCAGGATCGTGTGGTGGATCCAGGAGCGGTAGCCGATGGTCTTGGTGCTCTGGTTCCAGTCGGCCCAGAACTCGTTGGCGTCGGGGTAGCGGGTGTCGCCGCCGACGTACTGCGACCAGGCGTTCCAGTACAGAAGCTGCTTGTACTGGTCGGCGGTGATGTACGGCGAGGTGTACTGCCGCAGCGCCTTGGAGAACAGCGCGAAGTTCCGGGTGGAGTTGATCTGCGAGAAGTTGTTGGAGCCGGGGTTGCCCGCCGCCGCGGCCTCCGCCTTGTCCTTCTGGTTGGCGGTGTACGCCGGGAAGATCGGATATTCCGCGGGGTCGGTCCACAGGCGCAGCGCCTCCCGGTACTTCGGGTCGTCCGTCGGCACGAGCCCGGTGGCGTACGGGATGTAGTTGTTGGACTCCTTCCACGGGATCAGGTTGCCCGTCTGGAGGTCGCGGTGCTTGAACAGCTTGTTCTGCTCGTCCCAGAGCAACGTGAGGATGCCGTTCCTGACCTTGTCGGCCACGCCGCGCATCTCGGCCGCCTTGGCTGCGTTCCCCGTCAGCTCGTACGCCTGCGCCGCCGCCATCGCGTTGGCGTACACGTACGCGCCTTCGAGCCGCTCGTTCGCCCGCCCGTAGTAGTGGAACGACACCGCGTCGGCGTCGTTGCCGGTCATGTACTCCCGGTCGTACTCGATGACCCCGTTCTTGTTGGAGTCATAGGCGTTGAGCTGCCCGTACACGTCCTTCTCGGCGTAGCGGGCCAGGTTGCGCAGGATCGACGGCTGGCCGCCGTGGATCTGGTAGCTCTCCAGGGCCGAGGCCGAGATGTACTGCGTGTAGCTGTTCGACCAGTTCTCGGGGTCGCCCGGGTTGTCCGAGTACTTCGAGTTGCGCGAGACCTCGCCCGCCGACACCCAGGGCCCGTACGAGTAGATCGGGTCCCGCAGGTACTTCAGGTCCTGCACGAACATCGGCACGGTCAGCACGATCGCGTTGTTGTAGCCCAGCGCCCCCTCGACCGACGTGGGGAACTGGAAGTCGTTCCCGGGGATGTCGGCGTCGAGGAAGTTGAAGCGCATGAGCCACCAGCGGTAGTACACGAACTTCTTGATGTTCTCGTCGGGCACGTCGATGTAGGGCAGGTTCTCGGCCCACCAGGCGTTGTAGTCCTGGAGTTGGCGGCGCAGCGCCTTCTCGGGCGAGCGCCCCTTGTAGCCGTCGTACTCGGCCCGCGACCCGGGCAGCTCGTCGGTGACGAAGCCCATCTGCACCTTGGTCCGCACGGTCCTGCCCGGCTCGACCGTCAGCGAGCCCTTGAGCGTGCCGTCGGAGACCTTCAGCCCGTCCCCGCTGAGCCGGGGGAAGATCGTGGTCAGCTTGTTCTTGGCCCAGACGGTCCCGGTCAGCTCACGGTCGCCGTCGGGCGTCCTGGTGTAGGGCGAGGTCACGGTGATCGGCACGGAGCGCGCCGCGGACCCGGTGTTGGTGATCTCCAGCGTCGTCACGGCCACGTTCTCGTGGGTGATGAACTTCTTCACCCCGACCGACAGGCCGTCGCCGGTGTACTGCCCCGTCCAGTGGCTGGGCATCTGCAGGCGCTTGGAGACGTCCTCGGCGAGCTGGGCGCCCAGGGAGACCTCGTACGCGCCGCGGTTGTCGATGCTCTCCCAGTACGCCACGAACCCGCCGAAGCCGATGACCGAGGGATCGTGCTCCTTCATGAACAGCGCCCGCCCGCGCGTCATCAACCACGGGCCCGCCGGATCGTCACCGGGGCGGGCCAGCATGCGGTCGATCCAGTATGAGTCGCCGCCCTTCTCCTTCTTGTAGATCTCCTCCATCATCTTGCGGGGGTGGTACGCCACCGGTTCGGCGGGCACCGGGTCCGCGCCCGTGAACACCGGCATCCCCAGGTCGTCCTGGGCGGCGTACGAAGGTGACGCGGCAAGCGTAGCTGTGAGCGCTAACACAGCTAAGCACACCAACGGTTTACGCACTTGCCTCTCCTAGATCGGTAGCCAGACACGCATGGTCGCGGGGCCGCGGTTGCCCCACCGGTGATAGGGCACGAGCCGGAGCTTGACGTCGGCGCCGCCCGCCTGCCCGTCGGAGGCGGGCGCGTACGGCCAGCCGTTGCCGTCGCCGGCGCCCAGCGACGCCTCCACCTCCAGCTCCACCACGCCGTCCGCCTCGTGGTGCTCCACGGGCGGCTGGACCCGCGCGGTCAGGTCGCCCAGCGGCGGCTCGTCGGCCACCGACTCGGCGCAGTAGACGAGCGGCCCCCGCTCCACCGCCGCGCTCCCCCGCAGCGCGTCGATCCGCCGGTCCGGCAACGTCCACCTGGGCGCCATCGGCAGCTCCAGCCGGATCTCGTCACCGGCCCGCCACGGCCCCTCGACGTAGGCGTAACCGGGATCGACCGGGCGCACCACCGGGCCCTCCGCCAGCGGCGCCTCCGGCGAGGACGCCGGGACGTGGGCGAGCGTGGCGTCCGTGGCCCAGGCGGGGACGCGCAGCCCGATCCGGCCCTCGCCGCCCTCCAGCACGCGCACGCTCACCGAGCCGGTCCACGGGTAGCCGGTCTCCACCCGTACCGCCAGCCCGTTGTGCCGGATCTCCGACGGCGTGTGGTGGTGGATCTGGATCCCGTCCGCGGTGGTCGTGGCCACGTACGCGGCCAGCGAGGCCATCGTGCGGGCGATGTTGTTGGGGCAGCAGGACACGTCGAACCAGGGCGAGCGCAGCCCACCCTCCGCGGCGTGGTTGACCCCCTCCAGCGGCACCGCCGGCACCCGCACCTGCAGCGGGTTGGCGTAGAAGAACGACTTGCCGTCCAGCGCCACCCCCGTGGCGAGCATGTTGTACAGGGTGCGCTCGGCGAGGTCGGCGTAGCGGACGTCGCCGGTGGCCAGCAGCAGCCGGTGCGCCAGCATGACGGAGGCGATGCTCGCGCAGGTCTCGTTGTAGGCCCGGTCCGGCGGCAGCTCGTAGTCCTCGCCGTACGACTCGTCGGCATGCCTCGAGCCCATGCCGCCGGTCAGGTGGGTACGCCGGGCCACCGTGCGCTCCCACTGGGACTCGATCGCCTTCAGCAGTTCCTGGTCGCCGGTCTCGATCGCCACGTCCACCACGCCGGAGGCGAGATAGAGCGCGCGCACCGCGTGCCCGCGGAACACCTGCGCGTGCCTGACCGGAATGTCGTCCTGGTAGTAGATCCGGCCGAAGGGGATGTCGGCGAGCGCGGGCAGGCCGCGGCGCTCGACGAAGCGGCGGGCCATCTCCAGGTAGCGCTCGGTGCCGGTCGCGCGGTAGAGCTCGACGAGGGCCATCTCGATCACGGGGTGGCCGCAGGTCCGGGTGCCCTCCATGAAGCGGCGGCACACGTGGTCGGCGGCCTTGACCGCGACCCGGGTGAGCTGGTCCTCGCCGTGCATGCGCAGCCGGGCGACCCCGGCCTGGATCAGGTGCCCGTAGCAGTAGAGCTCGTGGCCCCACTCGAAGTCGGTGTAGCGGCTGCCGGACCAGCGGGTGTTGATGTAGCCGTCGCCCTCCTGGGCCTGGGCCACGGTCTCGGCCAGCGCGGGCAGCGCCGGGTGGTCGGCCCAGGCCATGGCCTCCAGCAGCTTGTAGATCTCGGAGTCGCTGAACTCCCGCCCCCGGCGGGGCCGCTCGCCCCGGAAGTTGCCGATCCAGCCTTCCCGCTCTTCCCATTCCTGGCAGTGGGCGATCGTGACCTCGCGGTTGAGCGCGGCGCGGTCGCCCCAGAAGCCGGGGAGCAGCCGTACCGCGTCGAGGCCGAGGGGGGACAGGGCGCCCGATGAGGGCAGGACAGGGTTAGCCACGCAGAGCTCCTGACATGAATCCGCGCACGTAGTGGCGCTGCAGCACGATGAAGAGGATGAGACAGGGGAAGGCCATGACCATGACGCCGGCCTGGAGCATGCCGTAGTCGATGGCGCCGAACGTCTGCTGCGTCATGCTGACCACGGCCACCGGCAGGGTGAACGACGCGCCGTCGTTGAGCAGGATGAGCGGCGCGAAGAAGTCGTTCCACGACGCCAGGAAGGCGAACAGGCCCACCGTGATCAGCGCGGGCCGCACGGCCTGCAGCAGGATCCTGGCGAACGCCCTGAACGTGCCGCAGCCGTCCACCAGCGCGGCCTCCTCCAGCTCGCGCGGCAGCGCCTCGAACGCGTTGCGCATCATGAACAGCGCGAACGGCAGCTGGAACATGACGAACACCAGCGAGAGCCCGACCAGGGAGTTCTGCAGGCCGAGGTAGCCGAGCAGCACGTAGAGCGGGATCAGGATCGTCGCGTACGGCACCATGAGGATCGCCAGCGTCGCCAGGAACAGCAGGTTCTTGCCCGGGAAGTCGAAGCGGGCGAAGCCGTAGCCGCCGAGCGCGGAGACGACCAGCGTGCCCGCCACCGTCATCACCGACACCAGCACGCTGTTGGTCGCGTACGTGCCGAGCCCCTCGCCGAAGCGGGCCATCTCCAGGTAGTTGGACGGCTCCTCGAACGAGGCGTAGCCGCTCCACACCAGGGGGAACAGGAACAGCACCGCCAGGGCGGACAGCGTGAGGTAACGGCTCATCGCAGCCTCCGCATCATCAGCGTGTTGAGCCCGACGAGGGCGACCAGCAGGACGACCGAGAGCGCCGCCGCGCCGCCGAGGTCGAAGCGGAAGAACGCGTCGCGGTAGACGACCATGACCATCGAGACCGTGCTGTTGTCGGGGCCGCCGTTGGTGAAGACGAAGAACTGGTCGAAGGCCAGCAGCGAGCCGGTGACGCTGAGGATCAGCATCAGCGCCAGCGTCGGGCGCAGCAGCGGGAGCGTGATCTTGGTGAAGATCTGCCAGCGGTTCGCGCCGTCGCTCCTCGCGGCCTCGTACACCTCGGTGGGGATGGCCTGCAGGCCGGTCAGCAGGATGAGCATGTTGAACCCGGCGAAGCGCCACAGCACCAGCGTGATCGTGGAGAACAGCGCCATGTTCGGCGTGCCGATCCACTTGACCGGCTCGCTGGTGATGTGCAGTGCCTGGAGCAAGGGGTCGATGGGGCCGAAGTCGTTGTTCAGCATCCCGTAGAACAGCAGACCGGCGGCGGCGAAGCCCACGGCGCCGGGCAGGAAGAACGCGGTCCTGAAGAAGCCGATGCCCGGCTTGCGGTCCTGCACCAGCATGGCGAGCCCGAGCGCCACGGCCGACAGCAGGACGGTCGTGATGGCCGTGTACTTGAGCGTGAAGAGGATCGCGTCGATGAAGAGCGGGTTGTCGCCGATCTTGAGGTAGTTGTCGGGGGCGTTGAACGTGGCCTGGCCGAGCAGGGGCCAGCGGTTCAGCGACATCCAGACGACCAGCACGAGGGGCGCGATGAAGAGCACGCCCACGATGACGGCCGTCGGAGCCGTGTACAGCCAGCCCTGTACCTTCCTGCTCCGCCACCGGGCGGAAGGCGCGGAGTGCGCCGCCCGCCGCCCGGTTCGGTTCATCGTCAGAGTCATTGTTGAAGTGACTTCGTGATCTCGGCGTTGAGCTGCGGGAGCTTCGAGGCGTCGCCGAACACGGCCTCGCGCGCGAAGCGCAGCCAGGGACCCTGCGGGTCGTTGAAGGTCTGGCCGAAGCGCAGCGCGTACGGCGTCTGGCCCTTGGCCACCAGCGAGTTGATCATCACCACGCGCGGGTCCTCCGCGGAGTACTTGTTGCCGGCCAGGTCGGTGCGCGCGAGCACGTCCTTGTTCTTGGCCATGACCTCGACCTGGGCCTCGTCGCCGACCGTCCAGGACAGGAAGTCCCAGGCCGCGTCCGGGTTCTTGGACGTGGCGGAGATGCCGACGGAGTCGCCGCCCACGAACGTGGACTCGCCGCCGTCGGGGCCGGAGATCGGGGCGACGCCGATCTTCATGTCCTTGGGCATGAGGCCGAGCGTGGTGGAGGGCATCGGCATGACGCCGATCTCGCCCTTGGGGAAGAAACCGGTCCAGGTCGGGCCCTGCTCCTCCTTGGCGGTCGGCCCGGTGACCTTCTTGTCGTACAGGTCGCGCCAGATCTTGAACACGTCGGTCATCGCGGCCTGGTCGTTGAGCGACTGGGTGCCCTCGGCGTTCATCACCTGGCCGCCGGCGGCCCACACGGAGGGCCAGAATGTGAAGACGTAGCAGCCGCCGCAGTTGCCGCCGAAGAAGGTGCCGTGGACCTTGCCGTCCTTGCCGAGCTTCTCCTGGATCGTGGTCGCCTGCTGGGCGAACTCCTTCAGCGACTTCGGTCCCTGCTCCGGGTCGAGCCCGGCCTTCTGGTAGAGGTCCTTGTTCCAGAACCAGACCGACAGGTCGAGCGTGTGCGGGAGCGTGTACATCTTCCCGTCGAGCGTGCCGAGCTTCATGTGCGACGGAGCCAGGCCGTCCTTGAACGGCAGCTTCGCGACCCTGTCCGTGATGTCCATGAACAGACCCTGGGAGGTGTAGTTCGGGACGAAGATGACGTCGGCCGCGAACACGTCGGGGAGCTGCTTGGCACCGGCCGCCGCGGCGATGCGCGGCTGGTAGTTGTCGGTCGGGATGACGGTGAGCTTGACCTGAATGTTCTTGTGACTGCTGTTGTAGGCCTTGACCAGCCGCTCGCTCTGCGTCTGGGTGGCCGCACGGGTCCACATGGTGATCGTCACGGGACTCTCCGCCGACGGCGTGCCGCCCCCACCACCACCGCCGCCGCTGCCGCAGGCCGCCGCTGTGAGCGCTAACACACCGAGGAGGGAGATCCCGGCCAGCCTTCGTCTCATGATGTGCTCCTGGACTTAAAGGTTTTCGGAAACGTAGAAGAAACAAGAGTCCATGTCAATGGGTGCTAGGGTTCTATGCAGTTCACAGGTGACGAAAAGGGTTTCGAAACATGGCGAGTAAGCGGGCGACCATCTCCGATGTGGCCTCGCTGGCGGGGGTCTCGATCGCCACGGCGTCCAAAGCACTCAACGGGCGCCAGGACGTGCGGGCCGCGACGCGCGAGCGGGTGCTCGCCGCCGCGGCGGAGCTCTCCTTCCAGCCGAACGCCCTGGCCAGGGGGCTGATCTCAGGGCAGACGCGCACGGTCGGCCTGCTGACCTCCGACAGCGTCGGCCGGTTCGGCATCCCCGTGCTCCTCGGGGCGGAGGACGCGTTCGGGGCCGGCGAGATGGCCGTGCTGCTCTGCGACGCGCGCGGCGACGCGATCAGGGAGCAGCACCACGTACGGGCGCTGCTGTCGCGCCGGGTGGACGGGCTGATCGTGGTGGGCGAGAGCACGAGCCCGCGGCCGTCGGTGAGCAAGGACCTGCCGGTGCCGGTCGTCTACGCCTACGGCCCCTCGGAGGACCCGTCGGACGTGTCCTTCGTCCCGGACGACGTGGGCGCGGCCGCCATGGCCGTCAACCACCTGCTGGCGATGGGCCGGCGCAGGATCGCGCACATCACGGGGCCCACGCACTACAAGGCGTCACGCGACCGCGAGGAGGGCCTGCGCCAGGCACTCGCGGAGGCGGGGCTGCCGCAGGCGGGGCAGACGCTGTCGGGACCGTGGTCGCAGCGATGGGGGCGGCACGCGGCCGAGATGCTGCTGATGGCCGAGCCGGAGGTCGACGCGGTGTTCTGCGGCAGCGACCAGATCGCGGCCGGGTTCGTGGAGACGGCCAGGGAACGCGGGCGGCGGGTGCCGGAGGACATCGCGGTGGTCGGCTACGACAACTGGGAGGTGCTCTCCACGGAGACCCGGCCCGCCCTGACCACCGTGGACATGAACCTGGAGCAGCTGGGGCGCACCGCGGCGCAGCACCTGTTCGCCGCCATCGACGGGAAGGCGACGCCCGGGGTGCACAAGATGCCCTGCCAGCTCGTGATCCGCGACTCCACCTCCCCGCCGGGCCTCTCCTGAGGCGGCCCGTCAGGGGCAGCGGACGATCATGCCCGCGTACGACAGGTTGCCCCCGAAGCCGAACAGCAGCATCGGCGCCCCGCGCCGGACCTCGCCCCGCTCCAGCAGCTTGGACAGCGCCAGCGGCACGCTCGCGGCCGAGGTGTTCCCCGAGTCCACCACGTCGCGCGCCACGATCGCATTGACGGCGCCGAGCTTGGCCGCGAGGGGCTCGATGATGCGCAGGTTCGCCTGGTGGAAGACCACCGCCGCCAGGTCCTCCGGCCGCACGCCGCCGCGCTCGCACGCCTTCCTGGCGAGGTCGGGGAGCTGGGTGGTGGCCCAGCGGTAGACGGTCTGGCCGTCCTGGGAGAAGCGGGTCGGGGTGCCCTCGATGCGTACGGCGGTGCCCAGCTCCGGCGCGGAGCCCCACACCACCGGGCCGATCTCCGCCTCCGGGGCCGCGCTGATCACGGCCGCCCCCGCCCCGTCGCCGGTCAGCACGCACGTGGTCCGGTCGGTCCAGTCGGTGACGGCCGTCATCTTGTCCACCCCCACGACCAGGGCGTTCGTGGCCGCGCCGGCTCGGATGGCGTGGTCGGCCACGGCCAGGGCGTGGGTGAATCCGGAGCACGACACGCCGACGTCCATCAGCCCCGCGCTGGGCACGCCGAGCCCGGCGGCGACGCGGGAGGCGATGTTCGGGGCGCGCTCGGTCTGGGTGCAGGTGGCGATCAGGAGCAGGTCGATGTCGGCGGCGCCCAGGCCGCTCGCGGCCAGGGCCTTCGCGGCGGCGTGCCGGGCGAGGTCGGTCACGGTCTCGTCGGGTCCGGCGACGTGCCGGGTACGGATGCCGACCCGCTTGGTTATCCACTCGTCGCTGGTGTCCACCATGGCCGCCAGCTCATCATTTGTCAGGATTTTTGCTGGTTGATAGTGACCTGTGGCGACAAGTCGTGATCCCGTCATGAGGCGGGACTATAGCAAGCGAACGTTCGGACGCTAAACTGCCCGCATGAGTCCCCGCAGATCCGTCGCCGAAGCCCTCGGCACCCGCGCGGCCATCCTGGAGCGCTCGGTCGCCATCGCCTCCGCGGAGGGGCTCGAAGGGCTGACCATCGGCCGCCTCGCCGGCGAGCTGGGCATGAGCAAGTCAGGCGTGCTCGGGCACTTCGGTTCCAAGGAGACGCTGCAGCTGGCCGTCCTCGACCGGGCCGGGGAGATCTTCCGCGCCGAGGTCTGGGAGCCCGCCCGGCCCGCCGCACCCGGACTGACCCGCCTGCGGGTGCTGTGCGAGGCGTGGATCTCGTACCTGGAGCGCGGGGTCTTTCCCGGCGGGTGCTTCTTCGTGGCCGCGGCCCACGAGTTCGACGGCCGGCCTGGGCCGGTTCGGGACGCGGTCGAGACCAGGTTCGACGCCTGGCGGGGACGGCTGCGCAAGGAGGCCGGGCGCGCGGTCGACGCGGGCGAGCTGCCGGCGGGGACGGATCCGGATCAGCTCGCGTTCGAGCTGCTCGGCGCGGTCATGGCCCTGAACCACGCCCTCCAGCTCCACCACGACCCAGCCGCCCCATCCCGGGCCCGCCACGCGATCCGCACCCGCCTCACCCCCTGACCCCGGCAGCCACCCGGACGTCGCTCTCACCCCAGCCCGCACCCCGCCGCCCAGCCCGGACCCGCCACCCAGCCCGGACCCGCCACCCGGCTCGGCCCCGCTACTCGTCCGGCGAGCCGCTCAGTGCGGACTCACCTCCCAGCCCTCACAGCAGAGGGCGCTCCCGGGGTGCTCCGGCGGCCGACCTTCACACCGTGAGCCCACTCGGGCGGTGTCGCCCTGCTCGCCTCCCCGGGCGCGGGCATGCGAAAGCTCGGGCGCGGCGGATGCGGCGCCCGAGCCCGGGTTCCAGCCGTCAGGTGCCGGTCGACAGTTGCTCGAAGAGGGCCAGGGCCGCCTCCCGGACCTCTTCCGGGGAGACCCCGTCCAGCGTCTTCCTGGCATCTGAGATGTCGCGAGTGGTGGCGAGCGTGATGGCCACGGACGAGGCTGCGGCGTGGTCGATCGATCCCGTCGGGGCGGCGTCCGCCAGTTCCTGGGCGCTCGCGGCGAGGTCGAGGTTGTCTCTCAACGGATCTCCTCGGATGAAGACGGCTCGGCCCATTGCATCATTTGGCATCATGCCGCATCCACCATTCGGTGAATTCACGACACCGGCCGTCGGGCACAAACCTGATCACCCACAGATTACTGTACGTTTTGTCGGGATATGTCGTGACCCCCTGGATAACGCTGACGTCGTCGGCCACGTTCACCGGATGCCACTCGAACTCGGCCTCACCAGGCTTGTCCTGCCGCCCGAGCCACTGCGAGACGATGTCGTCCCGCCCCTGCCACGGAGAGCTGTACGGCTCGGTGTAGTAGACGGCGTCCTCGGTGAACAGCGCGGCGATGTCGTCGGGATCGTTGGAGTTCCAGGCGCGTACGTACCCCTCGATCCATGGGCCCGGCTCGACCATTGCTACCCCCCTCAGCGGGTCATATCGCCCGCCTACCCACCCGACCAGCCGTTAAGCGCCGATCATGGGGACCACGCCTGGTCACGGTCTCATCTCGTTCAGGTAAAGGGGTACTCAGGCGCCCTCCTGCGTACTCCGTCAGAGTTGGAGCCGGGGGGGGAGTGATGACGGCTCCGGGACGTGCCGCGAAGGAGGGGACGGCACGTGCCGCGGGTCGGGACGTGCGGTCTGCCAGCCGCCGCCCCCCCACCCGCGGCACGCGCCGAGGCCGCTACATGGAGTGAGCGGGGCCGGTGCTGCCACGCGGCGTGAGCACGGCCGCCCGGTCCTCGTACGGGGGCACGCTCTCGCCCGCGATCAGCGCGAGCAGCCGCTGGGCGGCGTGCGCCCCGTAGGCGGGGATGTCGCGGGTGAGCGCGGTCAGCGGCGGCCGGACGACCTGGGACAGCGGCGAGTCGTCCCAGGCCACGATGGACAGGTCGCGCGGCACCTCGACCCGCATCTCCTGGGCCACGGACATGCCCGCCACGGCCATGATGTCGTTGTCGTAGATGATCGCCGTGGGCCGGTTGGGCGAGCTGAGCAGCCGCCGGGTGGCCCTGGCGCCCTCCTCGCCGGTGTAGTCGGTGTGCACGGTGACGTGCTCGGCCACGCCCTCGCACGCCTGCTCGAACGCCTGGTCGCGGACGGTCGTGTGGACCAGCTCCGGCAGCCCCGCCACCCGCGCGACGCGGCGGTGGCCCAGCGCCACCAGGTAGCCGACGGTCTCGCGCACGGCCTCGCCGTCGTCGGACCAGACCGCCGACAGCGAGCCCGACTCGGTGGGATGTCCGATGACGACGACCGGCATGCCCAGCCGCTCCAGCTCGACCACTCTGGAGTCCGAATAGTGCAGGTCCACCAGGAACACGCCGTCGATGCGGCTCTCGCCCCACCAGCGCCGGTAGACCTCGCTCTCCTGCTCATGGCTCGTGACGACCTGGAGCAGCAGCGCGTACGAGCGGTCGGCGAGCACGCCCTCGATGCCGCTGATCAGCTCCATGAAGAACGGCTCCACGCCCAGGATGCGGGCGGGGCGGCAGAGCGCGAGGCCCACGCAGTTGGCCCTGGCGCCGTTGAGCGCTCGCGCCGCGCTGTTGGGCCGCCAGCCGATCTCCTCGGCGATGGCGACGATCCTGGCCCGCGTCGCGTCCGATACGCCCGGTTGCCCGTTGAGCGCGTAGGAGACCGCCACTTTGGACACTCCCGCCCGGCTGGCGATGTCGGCGATCGTGGGTCGCTTCACGGGCTCCCTCTCTGAACCGGATAACCCTCATACTCTAGGCCACCCCATTCGGTAAGGGAATTAACCGCTTAAGCCACGTGCCAGGGTTTGGCGTCCTCGGTCTCCTTGGCGACCCCGGCCACGCGCAGCGCGTACGTGGGCCGCTCCGCCCCCGGCACCGGCCCCAGGTACGCGTGCCCGGTCAGATGACACCAGGCGGGCAGGTCGACGGGCGCGGCGGGATCGGTGGCGATGAGATGGATCACCGCTCCGGGACCGGCCTGGCGCACGTGACCGCGCAGTTCGATGAGCAGCTGCACGCAGAGCTTGCCGCTGCCGTCCACCACGAGATCAGGCATAAGTACAAGGAAACCACCGCCTGACCCCGGACCGTCACGAACCCCGCAGGTGGCCCAGGAGCTTCTCGACCTCCCCCGCATAGTGCTCGGCGAACTCCGCGGACGCCGGATCCCGGCCCCAGACCGCCTGGACGAGCTGCGGGAACGCGATCCCGGCCGCCGCCATCGAGAACAGCGCCACCAGCATCGCCGCCGGGTCGAGGTCCGCCGGGAACTCCCCGTCCCGCTGGCGCTCGCGCAGGAGCTCAAGATCCCGGCGTACGTCCTCGACGAAGGAAGGGTCGGGCGGCCCGTCGTCGGTGAGGCTCCGCCAGAGCATCAGCCGGCCGTAGTCGCGGCGGGCGGCGTTGGCCCGCACGTATTCGGCGGCGAGCGCGCCGAGCGAGGCCGACCGGTCGGCGAACCCGCTCTCCTCGGCGTGCCAGCGCGCGGTCAGGGCCTGGTAGAGGCCCTCTTTTCCACCGAAATAGTAAGAGATCAGCTGCTTGTTGACCCCGGCCCTGGTGGCGATCTCGCTGACCCGCGCCCCCGCGAACCCCTTGGCCGCGAACTCCTCCAGCGCCGCCTGCAGGATGCGGGCCTTCGTGCGCTCGGGGTCGCGCTGCTTCTCCTCGGGTGCTCGTCTCATGATCTGACTCTATCATCCATCCGGATGGTTGACAGAATCATCCGAATGGTTGATAGTCGAGCCATGACACGGAACATCGCGATCATCGGCGGCGGCATCGGCGGGCTCTGCCTGGCCCAGGGGCTGCGCAAGGCAGGGCTCGACGTGACCGTCTACGAGCGGGACAGGACCCCGGCCGACCGGCTGCAGGGCTACCGCGTGCACATCGACCCGAACGGCGCCCGCGCCCTGCACGACTGCCTGCCCGCCCACCTCTGGCAGGCGTTCCTCGACACGACCGGGCGGGGCGGCCAGGACTTCGGCTTCCTCACCGAGCGGCTGAAGCGGCTCGCGCTGATCGAGGCTCAGGAGGTGACCGACCCGGCCGACGACCACCACTCGGTCAGCCGCATCACGCTCAGGCAGGTGCTGCTGTCGGGGCTCGACGACGTCGTACGGTTCGGGAAGACGTACGAGAGGTACGAACGGCTGCCCGACGGGCGGGTCGAGCTGTTCTTCGCGGACGGCACGAGCGCGACCGCGGACATCGTGGTCGCCGCCGACGGGGGGAACTCGCGGGTGCGCAGGCAGTACCTGCCGCACGCCGAGCGGGTGGACACGGGGATCACGACGGTGGCCGGCAAGTTCCCGCTCACCGCCGAGACCAGGAAGCTCGTGGCGCGGCGGCTGCTCGACGGGCCGAACAGCGTCATCCCGCCCAGCGGCACGGGGTTCTTCACCGCGCCGCACGACCTGGGCGACGGGGTGGCGCACGGCGAGTTCGGAGTGACGGAGCAGGAGGGCGCGCTGATGGACAACTCCAGCAGCTACGTGCTGTGGGCCTTCGGCGCGGACGGCACCCGCTTCCCCACCAACATCTCCGAAATGTCGGGCGAGCAGCTCAAGGCCACCGTGGCGCGGATGATCGAGTCGTGGCATCCCGACCTGCGCACCGTGGTCGGCCTGTCCGACCCCGACACGGTCACGCTCCTGCCGATCCGTACCTCGATCCCGATCGACCCCTGGCCCGCCACGAACATCACCCTGCTCGGCGACGCCATCCACAGCATGACGCCGATGCGCGGCATCGGCGCGAACACCGCGCTGCGCGACGCGCGCCTGCTCTGCGCCGCCCTCACCGGCGCCTTCACCGCCGGCGGCGACCCCGTCGACGCCATCGCGGGCTACGAGGCCCGGATGCGCGAGTACGGCTTCGGCGCCGTCCGCGACTCGCTGCGCGCGGCCGAGCAGTTCGTCGGCGGCAGCAGGGTGAGCCGGACGGGGTTCAAGACCTTCCTGCGGCTGGTCCAGCGCTTCCCCGCGCTGAAGGCCAAGGTGTTCTCCTGACCCGGCCTGTTGCGCGGGAGGAGCCTGGCGAAGAGTGTGGAGGCATGCCAGGCGTCGACACGATGGACGGCCTCCTGCTGGCGGTCGCGGAGTTCGATCCGGACGCGTACGAGCTGCCCGTCGAGGCGGCGGCGCTCGACCGGGCCAGGCGGTCGATCGACGCGTGCGGGCTGCTGCTCCTCGGCGAGGTGCACGGGGTCAGGGAGAACCCGCTCGTCATCCTCGGGCTCATGCGGCTGCTCGGGCTGACCAGCCTGGCCCTGGAGTGGCCCGAGGACCTGAAGCCGCAGCTCGACCGCTACCTCACCGACGGGACGGGGCTGGACCATCCGCTGTGGTGGCTCGGCGACGGCCGCATCACCGCCGGGCACCTCGCGGTGCTGCGGGCCGTCCCGGGGCTGCGGGTCACGCTGTTCGACGGGTGGACGCACGCGGGCGACTGGTCGCAGCGGGACGCCCTGATGGCGCAACGGGTGCTGGCGGCCCACGCCGAACCCGCGCTGGTCGTGGCCGGCAACCTCCACACCCTGACCTCCCCTACCGAGCTGGGCCTGCCGATGGGGGCATGCCTGGCCAGCGCGCGGCCGTCGCTGGAGAGCGTACGGATCGACTACGGGACGGGCAGCTTCTACAACTTCGAGCCCCGGCACATCCGCAGGCACCTGGCCAGGGCGGGGCTGGGGGTCGGGGAGGACGGGCTGGCGGTGGGACTCCCCGAGTTCACCGAAGCCACCGTCCCCCACCTCCCCGCCGACCTCCTCCCCTCCCGCCTCCACCCCTGACCCACCCCCCGCCGAAGTACGCCCGGCAGACCGCCCCCTCCCCTCACCCACCCCAGCCGAAGTACGGACGGCAGGCCGCCCCTCTCCCTCAAGGACCCCAGCCGAAGCATGGACGGCAGGCCGCCCTCTCCCCCAAGGACCCCAGCCGAAGTACGGACGGCAGCGGGCGTGTGGCCGGAGCTGGGGGCGGTGGGCCGCATCTCCGCTGCCCTCAAGGCCCCGGCCCAAGTACAAAAGGTGCGTACTGTGGAGGCGGGGAGGGCGGATGCGGGTCGGGATTCTAGGGCCGCTTCAGGTGGCGGGGTGCGCGGTCGGTGGTGCCCGGGTGCGGGCGCTGTTGGTGCGGCTGGCGCTCGACCCCGGACGCGTCGTGACCACGGACCGGCTGATCGACGACCTGTGGCCGGGTGAGGCGCCGGCGCATCCGATGGCGGCGCTGCAGTCGCTGGTGTCCAGGGCGCGCAGGGAGGCGCCGGGCGTGATCTCGTCCCATCCCGCCGGCTATGTGCTGGACGTGCCGCCGGGCGAGGTGGACGCGTGGGCGTTCGAGCGGCTCGTACGGGCCGGTGACGTGCACCGGGCGCTGGCGTTGTGGCGGGGTCCGGCGCTGGCGGACGCGGCCGGCCTACCCTTCGCCACGGCCCCCGCGGCCCGCCTGGAGGAGCTGCGCCTGACCGCCCTGGCCACGAGGATCGCCGCCGACCTGAGCACGACGATCACCGCCGGGAGCACGACGATCACCGCCGACCCGAGCACGACGATCACCGCCGAGCCGGCTCTCACCTCGACCGGGACAGCCGCCGGCGACCCCGCAGCCGGGGGCTCTGGGTTGGTGGCCGAGTTGGAGGGGTTGGTCGCTGCGCATCCCTTACGGGAGCCGTTCCACGCCCTCCTCATGCGCGCCCTCACCACCCAGGGTCGGCGGGCCGAAGCGCTCGCGCTCTTCGAGCGGATCAAGGCGGCCCTGGCCGACGAGCTGGGCGTCGACCCGGGACCCGAGCTGCGGGAAGCCCACCTGGAGGCGCTGCGGGACGCCGAGCCGAAGAGCAACCTGCCCGCCCGCCTCACGAGCTTCGTGGGCCGCTCGGAGGACATGGCCCGGCTGAAGAGCCGGCTCGGCGGGGCCAGGCTCGTCACCCTCGTCGGGCCGGGCGGCGCGGGGAAGACGCGGCTGGCCGTGGAGGCGGCCGCGAGCCTTCACGTGCCGGACGGCGTGTGGCTGGTCGAACTCGCCGCCGCCGCCGGCGTACGGGCCGCTCTGGAGGGCACGCTCAAGACGACCGACCCGGTCAGGGCCCTGCGCGGCACCGCGCCCCTGATCGTGCTGGACAACTGCGAGCACGTGATCGAGGAGGCCGCCACGACGGCCCGCACGCTGCTGTCCGAGGTGGCGGGCCTGCGGATCCTCGCCACCAGCAGGGAGCCGCTCGACATCCCCGGCGAGACCCTGCACCACGTGCTGCCGCTGCCCGAGGAGAAGGCGGTCGAGCTGTTCGCGGAGAGAGCCGCCGCCGCCCGGCCCGACCTGCGGGTGGAACCGGAAGAAGCGGCGCGGATTTGCCGCGAGCTGGACGGCATCCCGCTGGCCATCGAGCTGGCCGCCGCGCGCCTGCGTACGATGCCGCTGTCCGTCCTGGTGCGGCAGCTCGGCGACCGGCTGGCCTTCCGCGGCGGCCGTACGTCGGAGCCGCGCCACCGCACCATGCGCGCGGTCATCGACTGGAGCTGGAACCTGCTCTCCGACCGCGAGCGCGAGCTGCTCCGGGGCCTGACGGTGTTCTCGGGCGGCGCCACGTACGAGGCGATCTCCCGGGTCTGCGGCGGCGACCTCGACCTGCTCTCCTCGCTGGTGGACAAGTCACTGATCGCCGTCTCCGGCGAGCGCTACACGATGCTGGAGACGATCAGGCAGTACGCCGCCGCCGACCTCCCCGAGCTGCGCCAGGCCCACGCCCGCTACTACACCGAGCTGGCCGAGGCCGCCGACCCGCACCTGCGGACCGGCGAGCAGCTCAAGTGGCTGGCCGTGCTGGACGCCGAGCAAGGCAACCTGGACGCGGCGCTGCGCCACTCCGACGACCCGCTCCGGGTGATCCTGCCGCGGCTCTGGCCGTGGATCATCCGCGGCCGGCATCGCGAGATCGGCGAGCAGGCCGCGGCGATGCTGCGAAGGGTGGGAGACACGCCGCCGCCGGGGCGGGAGCTGGCGCACGGGATCTGCCGGGTGCTGGCTGGGTTCGCGCCGACCGAGGCGGTGCTGGAGTCCGACCACCCCGCCGCCCTGAACTCGTGGGCGCTGGCCGGGGTCGGGACGCCCGCCGACGTGGTGAGCCTCACCGAGCGGCAGTCGGGGCGGCTGCGTGACCATCCCGACCTGTGGACGAGATCGGCCGCGCTGCTGGCCATGGGCATCGTGCGGTTCGAGTACGGCGCGGTGGCCGGGGCCGAGGACCTGCTGGAACCGGCGGTCGACGGGTTCAGGGCCGTCGGTGACCGGTGGGGGCAGTGGGCCGGGCTCTTCTGGTTGTCGCTGGTCGCGGAGAACCGCGGGGACTTCGCCGCGGCGGTCGCCCTGGCCGAGGAGCCGGAGCGGCTGGCCACCGAGCTGTCCGGGCTCGGCACGCCGCTCGGGCCGATGACGTTCCTGATCCGGGTCGGCCAGCTCAAAGGGCGGGCGGGCGATCATGCAGGAGCGGCCCGCGCGCTCGAACGGGCATGGGAGTCGGCCGTGCGGTCCGAGGACCAGGCGATCATCGCCAGGGTCATGCACGCCAGGGCCGAACTGGCCCGGCGCACCGGACACCCTGATGAGGCCGCCCGGCTGCTGGAGGCTGCGCTGGCGCTCGATGTCGAGGTTTCAGCCCAGCTCAGGGCGTACATGAACGTCGAGCTCGCCCGCGTCGGCGAGCCCCGCGAGCCGCTGCGCCGGGCCCTGGAGCTGATGGCCACGTGCTCCGACAGGACCGCGCGGGCGACCGTGCTGGAAGGGGTGGCCGAGCACCTGGAGCCGGAGGCGGCGGCCGAGCTGCTCGGCGCGGCGCGGGAGCTGCGCGGGATCGGCGAGTCCGCCGATCCCCACGTCAACGAGCTGGCCGCCAAGTGCCGGGCCGCGCTGGGCGAGCACGGCTACCGCTCGGCGTCGGCCAGGGGCTCGGCGATGCCGAACCCCGAGAGGTACGCGCTGAGGCCGCTCTCGTCCCCGTGATAGCCGATGTAGCCGTCGGGGCGGACGAGGATGACGCCCTCCTGGCCGTCGAGCGGCGGTAGCACCGTGAACGGGTACTCCGTCCGCGTGTCGGCCAGCAGCAGGAAGCCGGTGCCGCGCTGCTCGGCGAAGAGCGCGCCGAGCCGCTCGCCGCCGCGCTCCCCCACCGACAGCGGGCTGCCGAGGTAGGCCAGGCCGAGCTGGTTGGTGTCGTCGCCGCGCTGGTTGTCCTGCTCCCGGTACAGGCGGGTGCTGAGGCCCAGCACGTGCTCGGCCACCGCCATCCGCTCGTCCTCGTACGTGTCCAGCAGCGCCTCGGTGCCCACGGCCAGCTTCCAGCCCAGGTTGTAGGCGTCCTGGACGCCGGTGTTGAGCCCCTGCCCGCCCGCCGGCGTGTGCACGTGGGCCGCGTCGCCGGCCAGGAACACCCGGCCGACCCGGAACCGGTCGGCCATCCGGATGTTGACGCGGTACTCGGACCGCCACAGGATCTCCTCGATCCGCACGTGCGGCGCGTGCTCGGCGACGAGCGCGATCAGGTCGTCGTCACCGGTGTACGGGGCGACGAGCTGGAAGACGTCGGTGTTCGGCAGCGGGCAGATCGTGAAGTGGACCTTCTGCTCGGCCAGCGAGCCCCAGACGTGCCAGTGCTCGCGGTCCAGGTCGCCGGTCCTGATGTCGGCCAGCAGCATGCGCTCGCTCTCGAACGTGTCGCCGACGAAGCCGACGCCCAGCTGCTTGCGTACGACGCTGCGACCGCCGTCCGCGCCGACCAGGTAGGCGCAGCGGATCTGCTCGCCGCTGCCCGTGGTGACGGTCACGCCGTCCGCGTCCTGCTCGAAGCCGGTCACC
Organism: Nonomuraea sp. JJY05; assembly: GCF_043496855.1. NCBI lineage: Bacteria > Bacillati > Actinomycetota > Actinomycetes > Streptosporangiales > Streptosporangiaceae > Nonomuraea > Nonomuraea sp. JJY05. Next base: position 75,016 of record NZ_JBIEIS010000032.1, on the reverse strand, counting down.
TCGGCGCCGAACTCGACCTCGTGCCCCAGCTCGGCCAGCCGGTCGCGCAGGATCTGCTCGGTCCGCCACTGCGGCTGCATGATCAGGTTGGGGTACGGCACGCCGGCGGACGGCTCGCGGATCTCGTCCATCCGGCCCTCCCAGACCACCTGGTCGCCCTGGTAGCTGCGCAGGCTCGGGTACTCGCGGCCGGTGGCGAGGATCTCGTCGATCACGCCGAGGTCGTCGAAGACCTCCAGCGTGCGGGGCTGCAGGCCCTTGCCGCGCACGCCCGTGGGCGGCTGCGGCGACTTCTCCAGGACGCGGAGGTCGACGCCTCTGCGAGCCAGCTCGATGGCCAGGGTCAGCCCGGTCGGCCCGGAGCCGACGATCAGTACGTGTGTCATGCCAAGGACGATGCCTCGGCTCACTGCCAGATCTCTGTCAGCCGCTTTCACGGGCGCAGCTTGCGGAACAGCGCCACGCGGTCGCGGTGGTATTCGAGGTCGTCCGCGTCGTGCCGCACGCCCGGCTCGTCGTCCGGCACGGGTACGACGGCCTCAGGGAGCGTGCCGGCGGCGTGGCGGGCGATCGCGTGGCGCCACTCGGATTCGGCGGCTGTGCGCCCCACCGGTCCGACGCGGATAACATGGCCATCGAGCCGGTACGCGGCGGATTCCTCGCCACCGTGCAATCGTTCGCCGTTCCCTGTGACGTCCCACGTCAGGGCCGCGGCCGCACGGATTTCGGGGGTAAGCGGAGTATCGGCGTAGATTACTCCGTAAAGCCTATGCTTCCGGATCCGTCCCTGATGCGCAAAGGTTAGGGTCACCTACCTCGCACTTGTAAGGAGACCCGTGGCCAGTCCCGGCAGGCTCGACACCAGAGGCAGCGATTTCGCCCGACTAGCCCGTCAGATCACGGACGCCGGTCTCCTTGACCGGCGTCCCTTTTATTACGCGATCAGAATGACCATCATGGCCGCCGTCTACCTCGGCGGCTGGGGGCTGTTCGTCTGGCTCGGCGACTCGTGGCTGCAGCTTCTCGTGGCCGTCGCGCTCGCGGTCGTCTTCGCACAGCTCGGGTTCCTCGCCCACGATCTCGGGCACCGGCAGGTCTTCAGGAAGCGGCGGCCCAGCGACGTCGCGGGCCTGATCATCGGCAACCTCGGCATCGGGCTCGGCTGGGGCTGGTGGACCACCAAGCACAACCGCCACCACGCCAACCCCAACCACGAGGACCACGACCCCGACGTCTCCCCCGCCGTGATCGTCTGGTCGGAGGAGCAGGTCGCCAGAAGCATCGGCCTACCGCGATTTCTCGCGAAATATCAGGCTTACTGGTTCTTCCCGCTGCTGACGCTCGAGGCCTGGCACCTTCACATCGCCAGCGTGAAGGCCCTGCTCAAGCCGGAGGCCAAGCGGCGCGGGGCGGAGCTGACCATGCTCGCCACGCACTTCGTGCTCTACTTCGGCCTGGTCTTCACGATCCTGCCGGTCGGCAAGGCGCTGCTGTTCCTGATCGTGCACCAGGGGCTGTTCGGGATCTACCTGGGGAGCACGTTCGCGCCCAACCACAAGGGCATGCCGATCCTGACCGCGGAGGACAAGCTGGACTTCCTCCGCAAGCAGGTGCTGACCTCGCGCAACGTACGGGGCGGTCTGTTCACCGACGTGGCGCTCGGCCAGCTCAACTACCAGATCGAGCATCATCTGTTCCCCAACATGCCGGCCCCCAACCTGCGCAGGGCGCAGCCGATCGTCGAGCGGTACTGCGCGGAGATCGGCGTCGACTACCTCCAGACCGGACTGATCGAGTCGTACGGGCAGGCACTACGCCACCTGCACGAGGTCGGCGCCGCGCTCAGGCGCCCCCTTCCGACTCCAGGCGCTTGAGCAGCGAGTCGCGGCGGCCCTCGAGCTGAGCGATCAGCTCCTCCTGCTCGTCCGCCTGGCTGATCATGGCCGAGATCTCCACCTGGTCGGTCGCGCCCATGTCACGGACCTGGTTGCGGAGGTCCTGGTTCTCGGCTTTCAACCGGACCAGGTCCTCTTCGACCTGCCGCAGGTCGTCCTTTGTGCTCATTTACGTGCTCTACCCAGATGCGCCCCGGCGATTACCCCCCAGAATGGGTGCATGCGCAAGCCGTCGAGCAGCATGATCGTGTCACTCGTGGTGATCGCGGGCCTGCTGGTCGGCATGGCCGTCACCTACGCGACCAGGGACCAGACGCCGATCAACGTCCTCGACGTGGTGCTGCCGGTCATCGCCTGCGGCGGGCTGCTGCTGCGGGAGCGCTATCCCGTCGCGGCACTGCTCCTGGTGATGGTCTGCGTCGCCGCCTACTACCGGTACGCGGGCCTCGACGGCCCCCTCGTCATCCTGCCGTTCGTCAACCTCTACACCGCGGCCGAGAAGGGCCACCTCACCGCGGCCATCGCCATCGGGGCGGCGTCGCTGCTGGGCATGGGGCTCGGCGAGACCGGCGCCGTCCGGCACGTCGAGAACAGCCTGTTCCTCATGATCGCCGGCTGGGAGGTGGCGGCGGTCGCGTTCGGCAGCGTCACCCGCAGCCGCCGCCTCTACCTGCGGGCGGTCGAGCAGCGCGCGCTCGAAGCCGAGCACAGCAAGGAGGAGGAGGCCAGGCGGCGGGCGAGCGAGGAGCGGCTGCGGATCGCGCGCGAGCTGCACGACGTGCTCGGGCACAATGTCTCCCTGATCAACGTGCAGGCCGCGGCGGCGCTGCACGGGCTGAAGAAGCGGCCGGAGGACGCTGAGACGGCACTGCGGACGATCAAGGACACCAGCAAGGAGACGCTGCGCGAGCTGCGGACCACGCTGGGCGTGCTGCGCCAGGTGGACGAGGACGCGCCGACCGCGCCCGCCGACAGCCTGGCCCGGGTGGACGCGCTGGTCACGGCGTCGGGGCTGGAGGTGCGCACGGATCTGTCGGGGCCGCTCGACGCCGTGCCGACCGAGGTGGACCTGGCCGCCGCCCGTATCGTGAGGGAGGCGCTGACCAACGTCTCCCGCCATTCCGGTGCGAAGCAGGCCACCCTCACCATCAACAACACGTCCGGAAATATCATGATCCGCGTGGAGGATGACGGGCCGGGCGCCACGTACGACGGAGGCAGCGGCTTCGGCCTGCAGGGCATGCGCGAGCGCGCCATCGCGCTCGGCGGCACCCTGGAGGCGGGCCCGCGTCCCGAGGGCGGCTTCCGCGTCGTCGCCCGGCTGCCGCTCGGGAATGGGGCTCGATGATCCGCGTACTGCTCGCCGACGACCAGACCCTGGTACGGGCCGGGTTCCGGTCCATACTCAGCGACGAGGACGACTTCGAGGTCGTCGCCGAGGCCGCCAACGGCGCGGCGGCCGTGGCCGGGGCCCGCGAGCACCGCCCCGACGTGGTGCTCATGGACATCCGCATGCCGGAGCTCGACGGCCTGGAGGCCACCCGCCAGATCTCCGCCGACCCCCGGCTGCAGGACGTCAAGGTGATCATCCTGACCACGTTCGACCTGGACGACTACGTGTACGGCGCGCTGCGCGCCGGCGCGAGCGGCTTCCTGGTCAAGGACACCGAGCCGGCCGAGCTGATCCACGCCATCAGGGTCGTGGCCAGGGGCGACGCGTTGATCGCGCCGTCGATCACGCGGCGGCTGATCGCCGAGTTCGCCGGCCGGGTCAAGCGCCCCGAGCCCGGCCCCGAGCTCAACGCCCTCACCGAACGCGAGCGCGAGGTCATGACGCTGGTGGCCGGCGGCCTGTCGAACGACGAGATCGCGGCCCGGCTCGTGCTCAGCCCCGCCACGGCGAAGACGCACGTCAGCCGCATCATGACCAAGCTGTCGGTACGCGACCGGGCCCAGCTCGTGGTCATCGCGTACGAGGCCGGCATGATCGTTCCTGGCTGGGTTACTCCCTGAGTCGTAGCCCGGGAGACCTCGTGCGACCCGGGATGTACGCCAGGTTGCCGCCCGGGCATGACGCGGCGGGCGGAGCCGTACCGGGACCCTCTGGGCATGGACACCGTGGACCTGGCCCGCCTGCAGTTCGCGCTCACAGCGGGCGCGCACTTCCTGTTCGTGGCCCTGACGCTCGGCCTGGCGACGCTGGTCGCCGTCATCCAGACCAGGGCCACCTTCAGCGGCGACCCCGTGCACCTGCGGATGACGCGGTTCTGGGGCCAGCTCTACATCATCAACTACGCGATGGGCATCGTCACGGGGCTGGTCATGGAGTTCCAGCTCGGGCTGTCGTGGAGCGGGCTCACGGAGTACGCGGGCAACGTCTTCGGGTCGGCGCTGGCCATCGAGACGCTGGTGGCGTTCTTCGTCGAGTCCACGTTCCTGGGCCTGTGGATCTTCGGCTGGGACAAGCTGAACCGGTGGGCCCACCTGGCGCTGATCTGGGTCGTGACGCTGACCGCGTACGCGTCGGCGTTCTGGATCATGGTCGCGAACGGCTTCCTGCAGCACCCGGCCGGCCACGTGCTGGACGGCGGCGTTCTGCGGCTGGTGGACCTCGGGGCCATGGTGGGCAATCCGGCCGCGCTGCTCGCGTTCGGGCACGTGATGGGCGGGGCGATGATCACCGGTGGCTTCTTCCTGGCCGGGGTGAGCGCGTACCACCTGCGTAAGCGCACCGCCGAGCAGGACTTCTTCCGCAAGTCGCTGCGCATCGGGATCGGCGTGGCGCTGCCCGCGCTGTTCTTCACCGTGACCTTCGGCGGGGTCTCGTTCCAGACCCTGCAGCCGACCAAGTCGGCGGCGTGGACGGGCGATACGGACCGGCTGGCCGAGGCGCAGGCCCAGATGGTGGCGGCGCACGGCCCCGGCGACTACCTGCCGCCCGTGGGCCCCGTGCAAGCGGCGGGCATCACGATGATGGTGCTCTGGCTGGTGATGACCGTGGTCGCGGCGCTGAGCTTCCTGCTGATGCTCATCCGGCCCGCCGTACGCGGGTTCAGGCTGTGGCACTGGCTGCTGACCCTGATGATCCCGGTCCCGTTCGTGACCATGCTGGCCGGCTGGGTCTTCCGGGAGCTGGGGCGTCAGCCGTGGGCCGTGTTCGGGCTGCTGAGGACGGCCGACGCGATGTCACACGTGACCGCGGCCCAGATGCGCTTCTCGATCATCGCCTTCACCGGGGTGTTCGCGGTGCTGATCGCGATCAACTACTGGCTGCTGGCCAGGCAGGCCCGCCGCGGGCCCGGCGCGGAGACGCTCGGCACCGCCGACACCCCCGCCACCCCCGTACTGAGCTTCTGAGGAGCCCGTCATGGAGATCTTCGTCTTGGCCTTCTTCGCGCTCGGCTACCTCGTGCTGGCCGGAGCCGACATCGGCGTCGGCATGGTGCTGCCGTACCTGGGCAGGACGGCGGCCGAGCGCCGCGAGGTGATCGCCGCCATCGCGCCGTTCTTCCTGGGCAACGAGGTGTGGCTGGTCGCCACGGCGGGGGTGCTGGCCGGGTTGTTCCCCGAGCTGGAGGGCGAGCTGCTGAGCGGCAACTACACGATCGTCGTGGCGCTGGTCCTGTCGTGGATCGTGCGTGACATGGGGCTGTGGCTGCGGGGGCGGATGCCGGGGCCGCGCTGGCAGACGTTCTGGGACGGCGCGATCGTGGCCGGGAGCTGGGGGCTGGCGCTGAGCTGGGGGGCGCTGCTGAGCCAAGGGCTGGTCGGCATGCCACCCGCCCTGATGGTGGCCGTGCTGGTGGTGGCCGTGCTGTTCGCCACGCACGGGCTGGCGTTCGCGGCCCTACGGCTGCGCGGGACGCTGCGGGAGCGGGCGGCCGTGCTGTCGGGCGGGGCGGGCGAGGCCCGCACCTACCTGCTGACGGCCGCCGCGCTGATGGCGGTGGGGACGCTGGCCGGGCTCCGGCTGCCGCTGGAGCCCGGCACCTCCGGCCCCGTGCTGGTGCCGGTGATCCTGACCCTGATCCCGCTGCTGGTGGCCGCCCAGAGCTGGGTGTGGTGGACGTTCAGGCACCGGGTCACTGGGCCGTCCTATCTGTGACGGCCGTCAGAAGACGGGAACCCCGTCCCTGGTCAGCTTCCAGTTCTGGACGGCGAATCCGCTCGGGTCGATGGTGCCCTTCGCGGTGGCGTACTCGATCAGCGCCTGCCGGATCTCCACCTGCGCGTTGTAGAGCACCGGTGCGCCGGTGACGTGCGGGAAGCCGCCGCCGCCCGACTGCCGGTAGTTGTTGATCGCGACCACGAACTCCTTGTCGGCCGGGACCGGGGCGCCGTCGTAGGACAGGTTGGCGATCCGCTGGCCGACCGGCTTGGAGATGTCGATGTCGTACGACACCCCCGAGAGCTGGTCGTAGTTGTAGTCGGGGGTGTTGCCGGCGTTGGTCAGCTTGGTCACGTCCACCGGGTCGCCGGGAGCGAGCTGGTTGAAGTACTTGGCGGAGTACTCCAGGTAGTCCTTGATCTGCGCGCCGGTCAGCTTGACCGCCAGCAGCGTGTTGTCGTAGACGTACAGACCGGCCACGTCCCTGACCCGGACGTCACCGGCGGGGAAGACGGCGGTGCGGCTGAACGGCGCCGCGATCGACAGCACCGGCAGCGTGTTGTCCGGCAGCGCCTGCTTGACCGTCTCCACCTGCACGTGCTGGATGTAGTCGAGGATCGGCGTGTCCTTGTACGGCGACTCCGCGGCCGACAGCGCCTGCGCCGACTTGGCCACGACCTTGTTCACGTAGCCCACGGTCGTGTCGTGCTGCGGCTTGAGCAGCTGGACGATCTTGGGGTCCTCCTGGACCGTGTTGGTGTTGATCGTGGTGGCCGACTTGCCGCTGACCACCCACCTGCCGTGCTGCTTGGTGAGCTGGAAGTCCAGCCTCGACAGGCGCTGGCCCCACCTGCCCGGCTCGGTCAGCAGCACCTGCCGGCCCGTGACCTTGTTCGTGACGAACCGCTGCGGCACGTCGTTGTGCGCGTGCCCGAACAGCACCGCGTCGATCCCCGGCACCTGCTCGGCCACCATCGCGGAGGCGTTCTCGACCGGGAGGTCGCCGCCGTAGGACGACAGGCCGTTGTCGCCCGCGTGCGCGGTCACGACGACCACGTCCGCGCCCAGCCCGCGGATGACCGGCACCCACTTCTTCGCCGACTCGACCAGGTCGGTGAAGCGGAGCTTGCCCTCGACGTTCGCCTTGTCCCAGATGGCCACGCCGGGGTTGGTCAGCCCGAGCACGCCGACCTTGACCGGCTTCTCGCCCTTGACCTTCATGGCCTTGATCACGAACGGCTTGTACGCCGGCAGCCCCGTCCTGTCGTAGACGGCGTTCGCGCCGAGCACCGGTGCCCGCATCTGCTTGATCCAGGTGGCCAGCAGCGGCAGACCGTAGTTGAACTCGTGGTTGCCCAGCGTCACGGCGTCGTACCCGATGGCGTTCATGGCCTTGGCCATCGGGTGGATCTGGCCGGTCTGGGTGATCGGCTCCACCTTGGCGTAGTAGTACGCCAGCGGGGTGCCCTGGATGGTGTCACCCGAGTCGAACAGCAGCGTGCGGTCCGCCCCGCGCTCGGCCCTGATCTGGTTGACCAGCGAGGAGACCTTGGCCAGGCCGACGCTGTTGCCCGCGCTGTCGGCGTACGTGGCGTCCTTGAAGTAGTCCCAGTTGAGGACGTTGCTGTGGAGGTCGGACGTGCCCATGACCGTGACGGTGACCGAGGGGGCGCCGGCTTGCGCGGGGGGCGCCACCAGGACCAGCGCGCACAGCGCGGCGGCCCCGGTGAGGGCGAGATTCTTGGTCTGCATGAAGCTGGAGCGTAATCCGGACAATCAATCGATGGATACGCGGGTGATGAACTCCCGGACAAGGGTCGTCACTTCGGCCGGTCGCTCGTGCAGGACGACGTGGCCGCTGTCCAGCTCGGCGTACTCGCTGCCGGGCAGGGCGGCGTGCAGCGCGCGGGCGTGCTCGACCGGGACGAGGTAGTCCCGGGTGTTGCCGACGACGAGCGTGGGGGCGGTGATCTTCGGCAGCAGGTCCCTGATGTCGAGGCGCAGGTCCAGCTCGATCTGGCGGCGGGTCCCGTGCGGCGGCTCCCCGGCGGTGAGCGCCTGCGCGCCGACCGCGCTCACGTACTCGGGGCCGAACGCCACCAGCGGCCCGAACGCGGCGAAGCTCTCCGGGTCCGTCTCCGCCAGCCTGGCCCACGTGCGCAGGCCCAGCCTCAGCCGGGAGTCCTCCGCGTGGGTCCAGCCGGCGATCAGCACCAGCCGCCTGACCAGCTCCGGGTGCTCGGCGGCGACCGCCACGGCCACGGCCGCTCCCAGCGAGAAGCCGACGAGGTCGGACGGCCCCTCGAACGTGGCCGCGACCTGGCCGGCGAGCAGGTCGAGCGTGAGGTCGCCGCCCGGGTCGGCGGTCTGGCCGCTGCCCGCGTAGTCGGGGGTGATGACGGTGCGGAAGCCGGCGAACTCCGGCACGAGGTGGGCGTAGTTGCTGACGGCGTCGCCGCCGGTGCCGTGCACCATGACGAGGCCGGGCCCGCTGCCCGCCCGCCGGTAGTGGACGGCGCCGGAGCTGTGGGTGACTGTGGGCATTCGAGGCTCCTAGAGGTTTCCGCCGCCGGTGGCGTCGATGGTGCTGCCGGTGATGAAGCTCGCCTCCGGCGAGGCGACGAAGGCCACCGCGTTCGCGATCTCGTCCACGTGACCGATCCGGTTGAGGGCGTGCCTGCTCGCCGCGTACGCGCGCGCCTGCGGGTCGCCGCGCAGCCAGCCCGCGTTGGTGTCGGTATCGATGATGCCGGGGGCGACGTTGTTGACCGTGATGCCGCGCGGGCCCAGCTCCTTGGCCAGGGCCAGCGTGAACACCTGCACCGCGCCCTTCGTCATCGCGTACGCGATGCCCTCCGGGAAGGCGATGCGGGCCACGCCCGAGGTGATGTTGACGATCCGCCCGCCGTCGGGGATCAGCGGCAGCAACTGCTGGGTGAGGAAGAACAGCCCCTTGACGTTGACGTCGAACAGCCGGTCGTACGCCTCGGGGGTCTCCTCCTCGATGGGCCGGGACATGCCGATGCCGGCGTTGTTGACCAGCACGTCGAGGACGTCCGTCTCGTCCTTCATCCGCTCCGCGAGCGCGTGGCCCTCCTCGCCCAGATCGGCCTGTACGGCGAACGCGCTGCCGCCCTCCTTCTCGATCAGGCCGACGACCTCCTTCGCCGCCGTCTCGTCCCTGGCGTAGTTGACGGCCACGCGGAAGCCGTCCCTGGCCAGGCGCAGCGCGATGGCGCGGCCGATCCCCCGGCTGCCCCCCGTCACGAGCGCGGTCCTCATCCTGCGACCCACCTTTCTTTAGCGATCGATACAGAAACCATAACATAGCGATCGCTATAGAATGGGGACATGGCCAGACAGCGGGCATTCGACAGGGAGGCGGCGCTGGAGACGGCGCTGCTCGCGTTCTGGCGGCACGGCTACGAGGCGACCTCGATCGCCGAGCTCACCGCCGCCATGGGGATCCGCCCACCCAGCCTGTACGCGGCCTTCGGCGACAAGCGGCGGCTGTTCGAGGAGGCGGTGCGGCGCTACCAGGAGACGTACGGCGCCTTCACGACCCGAGCCCTCACCGAGGAACCGACCGGCCGCCAGGCCATCGAACGCGTCCTGCGCGAGGCCGCCGACGAATATTCGAGCCGCTCGCATCCGACGGGATGCCTGATCATCACGGCGGCGGTCAACTGCGGCCCGGAATCGGCCGAGGTCGAGGAGCTGCTACGCGGCTTCAGGGAGGCCAGCAAGGCGGCACTCAAGGCCCGCATCGACGACGACGCGACGGCCGGCCTCCTCCCGGCCGGCACGGACACGGCGGGACTGGCCACCTTCTACGCCGCCGTCATCCAGGGCATGTCCACCCAGTCCCGCGACGGCGCCACCCGAGCCGACCTCCTCCACATCGCCACCCTCGCCATGTCCGCCTGGCCCAATAGCGACATAATGTAGTCATTCGACTACACAAAGTAGGGAATCCAGGCACCTGCGGCGGCGATCGATTCAAGGTCTGGTGCACGCCGCGCAACCCAGGCACCCACGCAAGATCCATACTCCAATGGATCGACAAGCACGCCGAATGCGCCAAGAGCGAGGAGCAGTCATGACCACATGGGATTTCCGCATCTCTCTTAACCGGGCGCCCACCGATGAAGAGGCGGATGCGCTCTACGAGGCCGGTCTCGATGATTGCTCGATAAGCGGAGGGCTAGGCGGCTTCGATCACTACCTCATGTGCGACCGCGAGGCCGACAGCATGCTCGACGCGATCGCCTCCGTGATCGCCCAGATCAAGACGGTCCCCGGGCTCTGGCCCATCGCCGTCGGGGAGGACGACGGCGTGACGCTGGGGGACGCCGCCCGTCGGCACGGCGGGCGCACGCAGGCCAGCCTGCGCCAGCTTGCCATGGGGCAGCGGGGTCCCGGCGGTTTCCCCGCTCCCCTCATCGAGGCCGACAACATCCGCCTCTACTCGTGGGCCGAGATCTCCGAGTGGTTGCGCACCCGGATGGGGGATGACATCCCGCCGGAAAACCCGGATGTCGCTCTGGCTGATGCGCTCGTGCGGCTCAACTGCCGGGCCCGGGCCGCACATCGGGAAGACGGGCTTCGCCACCTGTTCGAAGCCATCGCCTGATCCCGCGCCGCACCTGCCGGCCTCAGGCCTCGCCCCTCGACCCCATGGCCTCACCCCGGGCGCAGAGCCTCACTCCTCGACCTTCAACCGGAGGCGCCCGCCGGCTCGCGGCGGGCGCCTGTCCGGGGTGTCAGCGCTCGGCCTCGGTGTGCTTGCGGTCCAGGTCCGGGAACGGGGACGGCTCCTCCACGCCCTGGGTGAGCTGGCGCGGGCCGTTGGGGCTCTCGGCCTCCTGGGCGTCCGCCACCGCCTCGGCCGCCGCCTCCGAGGCCTTGGCCACCTCCTCGTCGAACTCCGACGTCTCCGGCGCCTCCTCCCGCGTAGCCGCCGACCGGGGCAGGGCCTCGGTGAACGCCCGTGAGACCCCCTGCAGCGCCGAGGTGACCTCGCTCGGGATCACCCAGAACGTGTTGCCGTCGCCCTGCGCGAGCTGCGGCAGCACCTGGAGGTACTGGTAGGCCAGCAGCTTCGGGTCGGGGTCGTTGCGGTGAACGGCCTGGAAGACCTGGTCGATGGCGCGCGACTGGCCTTCGGCCTCCAGGATGGCGGCGGTGCGCTGGCCCTCGGCACGCAGGATGCGGCTCTGCTTGTCGCCCTCGGCCGTGAGGATCTGCGACTGCCGCTGGCCCTCGGCGTTGAGGATCGCGGCGCGCTTGTCGCGTTCGGCCCGCATCTGCTTCTCCATCGCGTCCTTGATGGTCTTGGGCGGGTCGATGGCCTTGATCTCGACGCGGTTGACGCGGATGCCCCACTTGCCGGTGGCCTCGTCGAGCACGCCGCGCAGCTGGCTGTTGATGGTGTCGCGCGAGGTGAGGGTCTTCTCCAGGTCCATGGAGCCGACGACGTTACGCAGGGTGGTGACGGTCAGCTGCTCGACGGCCTGGATGTAGTTGGCGATCTCGTACGCGGCCGCCCGCGGGTCGGTGACCTGGAAGTAGAGGACGGTGTCGATCTCGACGACCAGGTTGTCCTCGGTGATGACGGGCTGCGGGCGGAAGGAGACGACCTGTTCGCGCAGGTCGATCATGGGGTAGACGCGGTCGACGTAAGGGATGACGAAGTTGAGACCCGGCTTGAGCGTGCGGTGGTAGCGGCCGAGGCGCTCGACGTTGCGGGCCCGCGCCTGCGGGACGATCCGCACCGCCTTGAGCACGGTGAACACCGCGAAGAGTATGACGAGCAGTCCGACCAGCAACAGCGGATCCATGAGTCACTCCCGGGGATATACGAGGGCTGTCGCCCCTTCGATCTCGATGATGTCGACGGTCGCCCCTGTGGGGATCACCAGCGTCTCGTCGTAGGCGCGCGCCGACCACTCCTCGCCCCCGATGCGCACGCGACCGTCGCGGCCCGTCACCTCCGAGACCACGTAGGCGGGCTTGCCGACGAGCGCTTCCACGCCGAACCGCTGCAGCGGGGGCTGCTTGATGTGGCGCATCGCGATCGGCCTGAGCACCATCAGACCGGCCGCGGACGATACGGCGAAGCACAGCAACTGCAGGGGAACGGGCAGCCCGATGGCGGCGGTGACGGCGGTCAGCAGAGCGGCCGCACCCAGCAGCCCGAGCGAGGCCGTGAGGGTGAAGATTTCGGCCACGCCGAGGACTACCGCGAGGATTACCCAGATGATCCATTCATCCATGTCGGCCCTCCTGATGGGACAACGGGCCTGAGTTCGCGACTGGTTCCCCCCTCTCTACCGTAATCCTGGAATCAGCCCTGCGGCACCCGTCCGCCCGCCGGACCGGCTTCGACCAGGGCGCTTCCCTCGCGCCACTTCTGCCACGGAAGCTGCCAGAAGCCCCATCCGTTGTCCCAGCCGAGCTCCCGGTCGGTGCCGACGATCGTGACGGGGTCGCCGCGCAGGGAGGTGTCGTAGAACCAGGCCGCCTGGTCGGGCCGGGCGTTGATGCAGCCGTGGCTGACGTTGGCCCGGCCCTGCGCCCACACGTTGTCCTTGGCGTGCACGTACTCGCCGCTGTTGGAGATGCGCACGGCGTGGTCGATCAGCATGTCGTAGAAGCCGGGGTCGCCCTTGACGCGCCCCGGGGAGATCATGCGGACCGGGTTGCCCTTGTCCATGGTCAGGTGGATGCCGCTGGTCGTGGTGTATTCGGGGGTGGTGGCCATGCCCGCGCTGATGGCCATCCGCTGCGCGATCTCGCCGTCGCGGCGGACGGTCATCTGATGGGTCCGGGTGTCGATCGTGCTGGTCTGCCTGCGCCCGACGGTGAAGGCGAAGGTGGAGTCGGTGGTGCCGTAGACGCCGCCGCCCGCGCGTACGCCGGCCAGGTGTGCGGTGACCGTGACCTGCTGGTGGGGCGGCCAGAACCGGCGAGTGCGGTAGATCACCTGGGTGTCGCCGATCCACCGCCACGCGCCCTCGACCGGGGTCTGCGCCCGGACCTCCAGCGCCCGCTCGACGGCGGCCTTGTCCTCCACCGGGGTGTCGAAGTCGATGATGACCGGCATGCCGGCGCCGACCGTCTCACCCGGCAGCGGCGCCGTCGCGGCCACCTGGAACGACCTCGCCGCGGACCGGGTGTGGAAGCGGCCGACGGCGACCGTGTCCGGGCCGCGGGCGCCGGTGGCCGTGACGTTCACCGAGTATTCGGCCGCGGGTTTGAGCGTCCAGGCGGAGCGCCACGTCGTGTGGGAGCCGTCGAGCCGGCCGGGCACCTGCTCCCCGCCCTCGGAGACCAGCACCTGGCTGAGCGTGCCGCCGCGGGCCCGGACCACCAGGCCGCGGTCGGTGCGGGCGCGCTTGGAGTCGAGCGCGGGCGAGACCCGCACGACCGGGGGCGAGGACGGGGTCCTGGCCGGCGTCGAGGAGCAGCCGCAGACCAGGAGGGGGAAGGCGACACAAGTCATCACAGCCCGCCGCATGTCACTCCTGCTGTCCGAGGGAAGGGGCGACATCAGGGTAGCGGCGAGTCAGAAGTCAAGCACACTGAGTCACCTATGCGACAGTTCCGGAAACCTCCCCCAATGCCAGGGCGCCGGCGGTGGCCCGGATCGTCACCGTGTCCCCGTCCTCCAGGAACGTGCGCGTCTCACCGCTCGCGAGCTTGAGCGGGTCGGTCCCGTTCCAGGTCAGCTCGATGAGCGAGCCGCGCTCGCCACGCGTGGGCCCCGAGATTGTGCCGCTGGCGAACAGGTCTCCGGTCCGCAGGGAGGCCCCGTTCACCGTCATGTGCGCGAGCATCTGATCGGGCGTCCAGTACATGCTCGCGTACGGGGGCCGCGACACGACCTCCCCGTTGAGCAGGACCTCAAGGGAGATGTCCAGTCCCCAGTCACCCTGCCTGCGCAGGTAGTCGGCGGGCTCCGGGTCCTGGGCGCGGCCGGGGAGGCGGGGCAGCGCCTCCAGCGGGGTGATCCACGGCGAGATCGACGTGGCGAACGACTTGGCCAGGAACGGCCCGAGCGGCACGTACTCCCACGACTGGATGTCCCGCGCGCTCCAGTCGTTGACCAGCGTCACCCCGAACACGTGGTCCTCGAAGGCCCCGGCAGGCGAGCCGAGCTCGGTGGGCACGCCCACCACGAACCCCAGCTCCGCCTCGATGTCCAGCTTCGCGCACGGCCCGAACACGCCGCGCCCCAGCTGCCCCTGCGGGCGCCTGACCGGCGTGCCCGACACCACGACCGTCCCGGCCCTGCCGTGGTAGCCGACGGGCAGGTGCCGCCAGTTGGGCTGCAGCGGCTCGGTGCCGGGCCTGAAGATCTGGCCGATGTTGCTCGCGTGGTCGATCGAGCAGTAGAAGTCGACGTAGTCGGCCACCTCGAACGGCATGTGCAGCCGCACCTGCTCCAGCGGGACCAGGTGCCGCTCGGTCACGGCGAGGTCGCCGGTGAGCTTGTTGCGGATCAGCGTCCTGGTGTCGTGCCAGGCCGTCCGCCCGCGGGCCATGAAAGGGTTGAGCGAGGGCGCGTCGAAGACCTCGTCGTGCAGGGCGGGTGCCAGGTCGAGCACCTTGTCGCCGTACCGGACGCCCACGCGGGGCGCCTGGCCCGGGCGCGAGAACACGCCGTAGGGCAGGTTGTCCACTCCCCAGCTCACGAAACTTCCCTCCGTCACGCGATCAGCCCCAGTGTGCGCAGGTCCTCGACGGGGATGCTGGTGCTGCAGGAGCCGTAGCTCACCAGCAGCGCCCGCGCCCGTTTCGCGGTCTCGTCCGGTACGGCCTGCGCGAGCCGTACGAGATGCCCGACGTCGGTGGCCCGCAGCACGGGCACCGGGTCGCGCCCGTCCACGGCCTCGCAGACCGCGAGCACCAGGTTCAGGAAGCCGTGCCGGTCGACGCCCAGCGTGGGGTCGAAGTGGCGTACGGCGTGGTGCAGCCCGGCCGTGGCCTTGAACGGGACGTCGTGCTCGACGCAGAACACGATGAACGCCGCGAGATGCTCCGCCGGCGGGAACGCGTCGGCCGTCAGCCCGCCGCAGCGCACCTTCAGCCCCACCCCGCCGGGCACCTCGACGCTCACCTTCCCCGCCGCCACCTCCACGAAGAGCCGCACGCCCGCCGGCAGCCGGAGCCGGCCGGCCAGCGCCTCGATCGTCAGGCCCGGCGGCAGCCGGGTCTCGACGAAGTCCACGGGCAGGTCGTCGAAGGGGGGCACCTCCTCCTGGTCGAGGATCAGCCCGATCCGCCGCGGCAGGTACTCCATGTCGCGCAGCCGGTGCAGCCGGCTGGCCGGGCACAGGAACCGGTGCGTGAGCACGGAGCTGCCGTGCTCCAGGTCGCGCCGGTTGCGTGCCAGCGCCTCGTCCATGTGCAGGGACGTCGGCGGGAACAGGCCCGCGTCGTCCACGAGTTCGGTGTAGACGCTCATCGTGACCAGGTCCACGCGTAGCCGGTGTCCTCGCAGGACAGCGCGCCCTGGCCGAGGTCGAGCGGGCGGAACGTATCCACCATGACGGCCTTCTCGCTCGTCGTCGTGACGCCGCGGGAGACCGCGTCGATCACCGCCTCGACCGCACCGGGCTGCGGCCCGTGCGTGAACCCGGCGGGATGCAGCGAGATGGAGCCGATGTCGATGCCCGAGCCCTTGCGCGCGGAGTAGTCGCCGCCCACGTAGAACATGAACTCGTCGGAGTCCACGTTGTGGTGGTTGTACGGGATCGGCACGGACTCCGGGTGGAAGTCGAGCGGGCGCGGGCAGAACGAGCACACCACGAACCCCGGCCCCTCGAACGTCTGGTGGACGGGCGGCGGCGCGTGCGTCTTCTTCACGATCGGCTCGAAGTCGTCGATGTTGAACGCGTACGGGTAGAGGTAGCCGTCCCAGCCCACCACGTCGAACGGGTGATTGCGGTAGACCAGCCTGCTCAGCCCGCCCCGCGTGCGCACCAGCACCGGCACCTCCTCGCCCTCGACCGTGAACGGCTCGGCGGGGCTGCGCAGGTCGCGCTCGCAGTAGGGCGCGTGCTCCAGGAACTGCCCGTACTGCGACAGGTAGCGCTTGGGCGGCCTGATGTGCCCGCCCGCCTCGATGGCCAGCACGCTGACCGGGCCGTCCGGCACCCAGCGGTGGATCGTTCCGGTCGGGATCACGACGTAGTCGCCCTCGCCGGCCTCGATCACGCCGTACGTGGACTCGAAGCGGACCCGGCCGCCCTGAACGTAGACGCACTCGTCACCCATCGAGTTGCGGTAGAGCTCGCTCGGCCGGTCGCTGGTGGCGTACGACAATCGGACGTCGCCGTTGCCCGCCAGCAGCATGCGCCCGGTGACCAGGTCGCCCGCGCTGGACAGCTCCTGCGTGCGGAAATGGCGCGGCGAGAGCGGCAGGTTGGGCTCCAGCCGGGTCTCCACCGTCGGCGTGACCGCCTCCGCCTTGACGATCGCGGTCGGCAGGTAGCGGTGGTAGAGCAGCGAGGAGTCGGACGAGAAGCCTTCCTCGCCCATCAGCTCCTCGGCGTAGAGACCGCCGTCCGGCCGTCTGAACTGCACGTGCCGCTTGCGCGGCACCTCCCCAACGACGCGGTAGTACGGCATCCGCTGCCTCCATAGTGTCCGTTTACCGGACGGAAGTGTCCTCTATATGCAACAACCGTCCGCCATCGGCCTGGAGATGTCAACCCAGCGCGGCGGCCAGCTCGGCGGCGGCGGCGACCACCCGAGGGCCCGTGGACTCCTCGAGCGGCCCGAACGTCACCACCCCCACCGACGCCTCCAACCAGGGCAGCCCGGTGACGGGCGCGGCGACGCCCCGCGCCCCTTCCTGCAACTGCCCCTCCGTCGCGAAGTAGTCGTCACGTCCCTCGCGCAGCGCCAGGATCGCCTGCCCCGCCGCGCCTTTCGTCAGCGGATGGCGCGAGCCCTCGCGGTAGGCCACGTGCATGTCGGTCCAGGACGGCTCCACCACCGCCACAGCCAGCCCGTCGTCGCCCTCGGCCACGGTCAGGTGCGCGGTCGCGCCCACGTCCTCGGCCAGCCGCCGCAGCGTCGGCACCGCCGCGGCCCGCAGCAGCGGCTGCACGGCCTGCGCCAGCACCAGCACCCCGAACCCGAGGTGCACCCGCCCCTCGGCGTCCCGCCGCACGAACCCCTCGTTCATCAGCGTCGTCAGCAGCCGGTACACCACGGGACGGCTCAGCGACAGCTCGGCGCTCAGCTCGGTCGGCGTCCGGCCGCCCTTCCCGTCGGCGAGCAGTCTCAGCAGGCGAAGCCCGCGTTCCAGGGTCTGAGCGGATTCAGCGGCCATGCGAACGATTATCCAGTGACTGTTCGCGCTGGTGAGGGTACTTACCGGGGGAAAGGTAGGGGTGACGATGCGGCAGTGGTGGCTGTTCCTGCTCGCCGGCTTCGCCGTGTGCGCGTTGTCGGCTGCCGTGCCCTCGCTCACCATGACGCCGATGTCCCGGCAGCTCGCCCTCGACCCCGTGAAGGAAAGCCTGGTCGAGGACACCTTCTACGTCACCGAGGGCATCGAGGTGCACCAGCGGCTCCTGCCCACCGCCAAGGGCGTCACGTTCCACCCCGGCTATCTCACCGACGGGATCAGGGTCGACCGGGACGGCCGGCTGTACGGCACCCCGCAGCGCTCCGGCACCTACCTCGCCGCCGTCCGGCTGTGCGCGGGACAGACGTGCCAGGACCAGCGGCTCACCTTCGTCGTGCTCGGCAACGTGCCGTGGGAGCCGCGCGAGCTGACCTTCCCCGGCCGGGCCGGCAGCCCGCTGAGCGGGGAGATCGGCATCAACGGCGGCCCGGCCGGCGCGATCCCGACGTTCACCGTGACCGACCGCGCCAAGCTGCCCCGCGACGTGATCATCGGGCCGGACGGCCATGTGAGCGGCGTGCCCGCGGCCGCGGGCATCTCCGAGGTGCCGGTGCGGATCTGCGTGGCGGGAAACTGCGCGGGCGTCGTGGTACGGCTCATCATCGTCTGAGCCTTCCGGCGCACGCGTGGTAGGGCTCGCCTCACCGGAACTCGGCGGCCAGCGGGCATGCCCCCACCCCGCCCGAAAGCGGACACTTCAGGCGTAGCCACTTCACCCTTGGAGGCACGCCATGACCACCGTCCTCGACGACACCCGCAGAACCGACCCGCCGCCCGTCGTCCACACCGCTGCCATGCTCTGGCTGGTCGCCGTCGCCTTCGGGGCCCTGGAGACCGTGCTGGTGGTCTCCGAGCAGCTGTTCACGGACCCCTCCACGGTCGCCGGCCTGCTGCCGCAGGTCGGGATCCGGCTGGCGGTGTTCGCGGGGGCCGTCTTCCTGGCGCTGCGGCTCAAGGCCGGGGCGAACTGGGCCCGCCTGACCCTCGCCGTGACGCTCGGCGTCTTCGGTACGCTCTCACTCGTGATCGGTCCCGTCCAGTGGCTACTGGCCGGCGGCTCGATCGGCGAGGCCGTCGCCGGGGCGGACGCGATGGGGCTGGTCTTCGCGGGCAGCAGGATCCTGCACGTGGTCGCCGTGCTGGGGGCGGTGACGCTGATGTTCCAGCCCAGGGCCAACGCCTACTTCAGGTCAGCTTGAGATCGGCTCCCGCTCGGGGGCGCGCAGGTTGCGCACCCCGGGGGCCAGCAGCGCGGCGAGGGTGGACAGCACGATGATGACGGCGCAGGCGAGCAGCGTCTCCTCCGTGCCGAACAGGTCGGCCGCCTGCCCCGCCAGCAGCAGCCCGATCGGCCCGAACATCATCGACCCGAGCACGTCGTACGAGCTCACCCGCGACAGCGACTCGGCCGGGACCTCGCGCTGCATCGTGGTCTGCCACAGGACGCCGAACACGTCGAAGCACACGCCCAGCACGAACGCCCCGGCCACGATCGCCCAGAGCGGCGCGTCCAGCCCGAGCAACACGTACGGCAGCGCGGGCGGCAGGCAGAGCAGCACGGCCACGAGGATCGGCCGGCGCGGCCGCAGCCGCATCGCGACCAGCACGCCGACGATCGTGCCGACCGCCTCGCCCGCCAGGAACGCCGACCAGGCCGCGGGACCGCCCAGGGTCTCCTTCGCGATCAGCGGGCCGAGCACCCCGTGACCGGCCTGGATGGCCATGACCATCAGCGAGAACTGCGCGACCACCACCCAGATCCACTGCCGCGAGCTGAACTCCCGCCAGCCGTCCCGCAGGTCGGCCAGCACCGAGTGCCGCTCCGACCGGTTCGTGACCGGCTCCATCCGCAGCAGCGCCAGCAGCGCGCCCGCCACCGCGAACATCGCGCCGCTCACCACCAGCGCCCAGCCCCCGCCGACCTGCACCACCGTGAAGCCGCCCAGCACCGCGCCCGCGACCCGCGAGGCGTTCTGGCCGAGGCCCAGCAGGGCGTTGCCGGCCTGCAGCCGGTCGGGCGGCACGACCTCGGGGATGATCCCGGTCAGCGCCGGGAACATGATCGCCGTGCCCACCCCGGTCAGCGCCGCCGCCGCGGACAGCGCGGGCAGCGGGGTCCAGCCGGTGAGCAGCATCGCGGCCAGCGCGAAGAACCCTGCCGCCATCAGCGACTCACCGGCCATCATCACCCACTTGCGCGGCAGCCGGTCCGCGAGCACCCCGCCGAACAGGATGAACACGATCATGGGCACCGCCTCGGCGGTGAGCACGACGGACAGGGTCGAGGCGGTGGCGCCGGGCAGGCCGAGCACGCCGAACGCCAGGGCCACCGGTGCGAACGCGCTGCCCAGGACCGAGAGAGTCCGCGCCGACAGCAGCAGCGCGAAACGGCGATCCCGGAGCAGCCCGAGATCGCGTAGATAACTGTGCACCGACCTGCCCCCCTGAAAACAGTCAAACCCCGCTATTCTGCCGGGTTGGTCCGCCCATGTCGCCTGAATATTGGTCCGCTAACAAGAGCTGAGGCGGAATATGTGCGCGTTTGGCAAGAATCCAGCCTCGTTCTCCCGTAATTTGCTAGGACCCTGCTGTCGGCGAGGGGACTCCATTGGGGCGGCTGGTCTATCGCGGTAGATGGACGCTGCTGGCGCTGAGCCTGGTGGCGGCCCTGCTCGTCGCGCCGCTGGCGCTGTCCGGGCGGGCGGTGGGCGGCGGCTTCGAGGACCCGCGCGCCGACTCGGCGACCGCCGCGCGCTGGAGCGCGGAGTGGTACGCCGGTCAGAGCCCCGACGTGGTCGTCCTCTACCGGCACCCGGCGGTCAAGGTGCGCGACCCGCGCTACAAGAAGGCGGTGCACGACTCGCTGCGCGGGCTGCCGGCCGAGTACGTGCGCGGGATGGTCACGTACTGGACGACCGGGTCGAAAGCGATGGTGTCCAGGGACGGGCATTCGACGTACGCGATCGTCACGCTCAAGGGCGCCAAGCGGGCGAGCTACGCGGCCGTCGCGGCGCGGCTCAGGACCGTCCGGAACCTGAACGTCGCGGTCGGCGGGCCGGTGCCGGTGCAGGCCGAGCTCGACGACGAGGCCGCCGGCGACCTGACCCGCGCGGCGGCCGTCGCGGCGCCGGTGCTGCTGGTGCTGCTCGCGGCGGTGTTCGGGAGCCTGGTGGCAGCCCTGTTGCCGCTGGTCGTGGGGGTGCTCGCGGTGCTCGGCGCGCTGGCGCTGCTGCCCGAGGTGTCCGTCTACCCCTTCTACGCCGTCGTGCTCCTCGGGCTCGGGCTGGCGGCGGCGTACTCGCTGCTCCTGCTCAGGGCGTTCAGGGAGGAGATCGGGGGCGGGGCGTCGGACGAGCAGGCCGTGGCGGGCACGGTGGCCACGGCCGGGCGGACCGTGGCCGTCGCCGGGGTGAACGTGGCCGTGCCGCTGCTGGGACTGCTGCTTTTCCCGCAGCCGTTCCTGGGCTCGCTCGGCCTGGCGGCGGCGGCCGTGGCGGTGGTCACCTCGGCGGTCGCGATCCTCGTGGCGCCCGCCCTGCTGGGGGTGCTCGGACGGCGCGTGGACGCGCTGCGGGTCAGGCCCCTGTCCGTACGGCGGGACGGCGGGCTGTGGGACGGCGTGGCGCGCCGGCCGGTCGTGTACGTGGTGGCGGTGACGGTCGTGCTGGTCGCGCTGGCGGGACCGCTCCTGAGCGTCGAGTTCGGGAACGCGGACCACCGGGCCCTGCCCGCCGCCTCCGAGGGCCGCCGGGTGGCCGAGAGGATCGACCGCGACTTCGCCAGGAACGCCCTGTCGCCGATCGACGTGCACGTCGTGGTCGAGCCGCTGGACGGCACCGCCGTCACCGCGCTGGACGTCCGCCCGATCACGGAGCGGCTGGAGCGGCTGCCGCACGTCACCGGGGTCGAGATGGCCGGGCTCTCGCGGCCGAACCGCGCCGTGCGGCTGGCCGTCCGCCACGACCTCGATCCCATGTCGGCGCTGGCCGCGGACCTGGTCGCCGCGATCAGGTCCGCGACCGCGGGGCCGGACGTCCGGCAGGTCGTGATCGGCGGGCCCGTCGCGGCGCGGCTGGACCTCCTGGCCGGCCTCTCCGGCACGTTGCCGTGGGTGGCGGTGGTCGTCTGCTCGGCGATGGCGGTGCTGCTGTCGCTCGCCTTCGGATCGCTGGTGCTGCCCGTTCCCGCGATGGTCGCCAGCGTGCTGTCGGCCGGTGCGTCGTTCGGGGTGATCGGGTGGGTGTTCCGGAGTGGCTTCCTGGGCTTCGCGGGGCCCCTGGACGTCTCCGTCGCGCTGCTGATCGCGGTCGTGGCGTCCGGGCTGTCGGCCGTCCACCAGGTGTTCCTGGTCTCGGAGGCACGTACGGGGGACTCCACGGTGCCACGGGAGGTGATCATCGGTGCGGCGCTGCTGGTGGTGGCGGTCGGTGGGGCGTTCGCGACGGCCGGGATCGCGGTGGTGCGACTGCTCGGGGTGGGCCTGTGCGTGGCGGTCGCGGTGGACGCGGTGCTGGTGCGGCTGCTGCTGATGCCCGCCGCCATGAGCCTGCTGGGCCCGGCGATCTGGTGGCCGCTGCGCGCCCGCGGGGTCTGCCCGGCCGCGTCCCCGAACGTCAGCGAAGTCGAGCCACCCGGCGAGCGGCCCTCGCTCGCGCCCCCTCCCCAGAGCAATGGGCAGGGCGATCGGCGCCCGCTGACGGCCGGGCGGCCCGCGATCACCGTCAAGGGGCGGCCGGCCGTCTTCGGCGCGGACACCGATCCGGTGCCCGTGCCCGCCGAGCCCCCGCAGCCGGTATGGGTGAAGGTGGCGGAGGGGCGCACCCGGGCGGTGCGCGCCGACCCCGGCGGCGCCGGCTGGACGTGGGTCGAGGTGGACGACTGAGTTCTCGCAACTGGGACGGCTACTTCGCGTCGAATTGTGCGTGAAGAAGCCATAGATCTCATTGAACGTTATTGATCGTCCGGATAGTGTGCGGTATGCCCACGATCATCCCCTGGAAGTAAAGGTGCCATGCGAAAGCGGCTGCGGCAGATCTTCGTCATCGGATTAGCCCTCTCGCTCCTGGGCGTCGGCATTCCGGCGTGGTCGGAGGACGACCCCCGAAGCTGTAACGACCTGATGTCCGACGACACCCCGGCGTACGTCGTCTGCCGGTGGCTGGCCACCCCCGAGGAGGCCGCGGACATTGCGAGGTTCTGGCTGGACAACGACGGCGAGCACATGCAGGAAGCCGGTCCCCAGAACCCGATCATGGTGGACTGCACCGAAGAGGGCAACTCCTGCCCGACCGACTCCGAGGGCGACGGCGAGATGCACGACGTCGACTCCCCGGACGTCCCGGGCGCCGAGGACGGCGGCACGCCTGAGTGCCAGAACGGCGACCAGTGCGGCTACGTCGACCCCACCGGCATCAGCGCCGCCGACAAGGAGTCCGCGCAGGAGAGCCCGGCCGGCAAGGCCGCGCAGGCCGCCGTCCAGACGACGATGCGTCTCTGGATCGAGACCGAACTGGCCGACGACTACAAGGCCGGCAAGCTGGCCGAGGGCGTCAAGAAGATCGCCGCGCTGGTCGCCACGCAGCCCGGCGTGGTCGGCGTCCGGTTCACCTCGCAGCTCGGCTACAACAAGACGTTCGCGACAGTGGACGAGCTGGACAAGTTCGTCAATGAGGCCACGGTCGCGCTGCGTACCGCGGTGCCGGGCAAGAAGCTGGCCGCGCACACGGTGGTGCCGCTGTTCGGCTGCGGCGCGAACGACGCCTGCAAGGCCGAGATGACCAAGAAGTACCCGCTGCTCGACCCCGACCGCATCGGCGCCTGGCTCTCCAAGGGCCTGATCGACCAGCTCGCCCTGGACGGCGGCCACCTGGGCACCGAGTACGCCACCTGGAAGATCGACGCCACCGAGGCCCAGCGCAACCAGTGGATCCAGGTCCGCGCCCGCGCCTGGGACGCCTATGCCCAGATCGCCGGAGAGGACGCCTCCTTCGCCGCCGCCGGCACCTCCAACCTCACCGAGGAGCAGGCCACCAAGGCGATCACCGAGCGCATCGCCTCCCCGCTCCAGGACGACGCCGCCGAGACGGTCACCCTGTGGTCCCGCTGGCAGAACGACCAGGGCCAGGTCAACCGGGTGTACGGCGAGAAGTGGGCCGCCAACGCCACCTGGGACCAGCTCAAGAAGCTCGACGCGGTCCGCCCCCGCCTGGCGACCATCTACGACCCGGCCAACCCCGAGGTGGACGTGGCCACCGACCTGAAGAACCTGTCGGAGGTCTTCGGCCAGGTCTACCTGCACGCGGCCTGAGGCCGAAACCCACGTACGAGACCGGCCAGGGGTGCGATCCGCGCCCCTGGCCGGCTGCGTCACAGCAGGGTCCCGCCCGTCACCTCGAACTTCGCGAGGGCCGCGTCGATCCTGGCCAGCGTGTCGGGGTGGAGGTTGAGGTCGGCCGCCGCCAGGTTCTCCTCGATGTGGGCGGGAGTGCGGCTGCCGGGGATGGTCACCACGTGCTCGTCCTGGTGCAGCAGCCAGGCCAGGGCGAGCTGGGCGGGCGCGATGCCGAGGTGCGCGGCCAGGGTCCTGATGGGGGCGTAGCGGTCGTTGTTGCCCGCCAGGTTCTCCGCCGAGAAGCGGGGCGCGTTGTGCCGGAAGTCGCCCTCGGCGAGCGACTGCACGGTGCCCGTCAGGAAGCCGGTGCCGAGCGGGCTCCACGCCACGATCCCCACGCCGAGCTCCCGCGCGGCGGCCAGCAGGCCGGGGTCGATGGGGCGCCACATCGACCACTCGTTCTGGACGGCCGTCACGGGGTGGACCGCGTGCGCGGCCCTGAGCTGGGCGGCCGTCACGTTGGACAGGCCGATGTGCTTGACCAGGCCGTCCCGCACGAGCTCCGCCAGCGCGCCGGTCATGTCCTCGATCGGCACGCCGGGGTCGGGATAGTGCGAGTAGTAGAGGTCGATCACGTCCGTGTCCAGGTTGCGCAGGCTGCGCTCCGCGTAGCCCCGGATCAGGCGGGGGTCGGCGTTCACCCGTAGCTCGTTGAACGCGTACCCGACCGGATGCGACCTGCTCGGCTCCCCCTCGGGGATCGCGAGCCCGAACTTGGTCGCGACCACCACCTCGTCCCTGCGGCCCTTGATCGCGCGCCCCACGAGGCGCTCGTTGTGGCCGTCCACGCCGTACGCGTCGCTGGTGTCCACGTGGGTCGCGCCCGCGTCGAGCGCGGCCTTGAGCGCCACCTCGGCGCGGGCGTCGTCGACGTCCCCGTAGACGCCCGGCGACAGGACCATGGCGCCGAAGCCGATGGCGGGGACCTGCAAGCTGCCAAGATTGCGTGTCTTCATGGCTTCGATCCTGCTGCGCGCGCCTCCGCCGCGTCCAAGACCTCTTGGTATAACCATTGGCTATGGATGTGCACCTGCGTGAGCTGCGCTACTTCGTGGCGGTGGCCGAGGAACTGAACGTGACGCGGGCCTCGGAGCGGCTGTTCGTGTCCCAGCCTGCGCTGTCCAAGCAGCTCAGGGTGCTGGAGCGGCAGCTCGGGTTCCGGTTGTTCGAGCGGGTGCACAGCGGCGTGGTGCTCACCAGGCAGGGGCAGGCGCTCCTGCCGGTCGTCCGCGATCTGCTCGAACGGTGGACGGGCGGTGTCGAGTCCGCGCGGGCCGCGGCACCCGCCGGGACGCTGGTGATCGGGATGCAGACGGCCGTGGGCAGGGGGCTGCAGCAGGAGGCGCTGCGGCGCTTCCGTACGGCGATGCCGGGATGGGAGGTGTCGCTCCGGCTGGTGGGCTGGGACGACCCCAGCGGCGGGCTGGCCGACGGGTCCTCCGACGTGGCGTTCATCTGGCTGCCGGTGCCGCCGGGGCTGAAGACGTACGTGCTGGTCACCGAGGGCAGAGGGGTGGCCATGCCGGACGGCCACCCGCTCACGGAGCTGGCGGAGATCCCGTTCGAGGCGCTGCGGGACGAGCCGTTCATCGCGCTGCCGCCGGAGGCCGGGCCGCTGCGGGACTTCTGGCTCGCGCGGGACGCCCGCGACGACGAGCCGGTCGTCGGGTTCACCGCGAACACTCCGGAGGAGGTGTTCGAGGCCGTGACCAGCGGGCTCGGAGTGGTGCTGGTGGCCGAGGGGAACGCCGCCCTCTACAACCGGCCCGGGATGGCCTACCGCCCGGTTAGCGGGCTGCCTCCGGGGCAGCTCGCCATCGCGTGGCGAGAAGGGGATGTCAGCCCACAAGTCATGGCATTCATCGACGCGCTGCGACAGGTCGCGGCTAAGGTCTGACGCGACATCCATTCACGTGGAAAGGTGCCCCCCATGAGCGACCCCATGAGCGACCCCATGAGCGACTACGCCATCACCTTCAACCTCATCGACGCCGACAAGGACGGCCGCATCTCCGCCGTCGAGCTCGTGAAGCTGATGGAGGTGCTCGGCCAGCCGGTGTCCCTGGAGGCCGCGCAGGAGGGTGTGCTGAAGCTCGACAAGGACGGCGACGGCCTGATCGACCTGGAGGAGTTCGCCGCCTTCCTCCAGAAGTGACAAAAACAAGCTCTTGCTACACATTCTCCTGTTGCCTGGGTCACAATGGCGACGGGAGGGGCGATGGTCATCACGAGTGAAATCCCCGTGCAGGCGCTCAGGGCGGGCATCGGCAGGGTCTCGGCAGAGGTGATCGAGGAGATCCAGAACCGGATCCCCGAGTACGCCAGGCCATCGGACGAGATCTACATCAAAGTCGTCAGGATGGCGGTCGAGCAGGCCATCGAGGGCTTTCTCGACCGCGTCGAGAACCCGGGCGCCCCCTGGGACCCCGAGCCGTTCCGCATGATCGGCAAGGGCGAGGCGGCCGAGGGCCGCAACCTCGAACCGCTGCAGACCGCGATGCGGCTCGGCGCCCGGGTCTGCTGGCGGCGGCTGACCGAGCTCGCCGAGCCGCTGCGCCTGTCCCCGCAGAGCCTGTACGACCTGGGCGAGGCCATCTTCGTCTACCTCGACCAGCTCGCCGACGCGGCGGCCGAGGGCTTCGAGGAGGCCAGGGCGCACGCCGCGGGCGAGACCGAGCGCCGCCGCGGCCGCCTGCTCGACCTGCTGCTCAGCCGCCCGCCCGCCAGCGCGGAGGCCATCGCCGAGCTGGCCAGGGCCGCCGGGTGGCGGCAGCCCAGGACGGTCGCCTGCGTGGCGTTCGACGACCGGCACGGCGCCTACCGCGCCCTCGCGCTGCCGCCCGACGTGCTCACCGGGCTCGACCGGCCCGTGCCCTGCCTGCTCGCGCCCGACCCCACCGGTCCCGGCCAGGCCCAGCTGCTCGACCAGGCACTGCGCGGACGCCAGGCCGCGATCGGCCCCGCCGTGCCCCTCTCGGCCGCCGCGACCTCGCTGCGCTGGGCCAGGGAGGCCCTGGAGCTGTCGCGGCGCGGCATCCTGCCCCGGGGGCCGCTGCGGTGCGCGGACCACATGGCGACGCTGGTGGTGTTCAAGGACGAGGAGCTGGTCGGCACGCTGGCGCAAGCGCGGCTGGCGCCCCTGGCCGACCTGCGGCCCGCCCAGCAGGACCGGCTCGCGGAGACGCTGCTGGCCTGGCTGCGGCACGGCCGGGGAGCGGGCGAGGTGGCCGCCAGGCTGCACGTGCACCCGCAGACCGTGCGCTACCGGCTGCGGCAGCTGGAGGAGCTGTTCGGCGACCAGCTCGCCGATCCGGACATCCGCTTCGAGCTGGAGATCGCGCTGCGGGCCAGGCGGGCCGTCCAGGAGAGCGCCCGTACCTGAACCTCCTGGGGATCCGGCGGCCTGAGCGCGCCCGTGGCGGGTAGCGGCCACCCATGCGACTGACGTACACCTCCGACGTCTGGTGGAAGAACGCCGTCATCTACTGCCTCGACGTGGAGACGTTCAAGGACGGGAACAACGACGGCGTGGGCGACTTCCGCGGGCTGACGCAGCAGGTCGACTACCTCGCGGGGCTCGGCGTGACGTGTCTCTGGCTCATGCCGTTCTTCCCCACCCCCAACCGGGACGACGGATACGACATCACCGACTTCTACCGCATCGACCCACGGCTGGGCACGCTGGGCGACTTCGTGGAGTTCATGCGCACCGCCAACGACAGGGGGCTGCGGGTGATCGCGGACCTCGTCGTCAACCACACCTCGGACCAGCACCCCTGGTTCGTGGAGGCCCGGTCGAGCCGGGACTCGCCCATGCGCGACTGGTACGTCTGGTCCGACACCCCGGAGCCGGACGACCCCTCGCAGATCGTCTTCCCGGACAAGGAGAACAGCGTCTGGCAGTACGACGAGGGCTCCGGACAGTACTACCTGCACAGCTTCTACCGGCACCAGCCAGATCTGAACGTCGGCAATCCCGAGGTCAGGGACGAGATCACGCGCATCCTCGGCTTCTGGATGGAGCTCGGGCTGTCCGGGTTCAGGGTCGACGCGGTGCCGTTCCTCATCGAGAACGTCGATCCGAAGCTGGCCAACCCGCACGAGTTCCTCGCGGACCTGCGGGCGTTCATGACCCGGCGCAAGGGCGGGTCGATCCTGCTGGGCGAGGTCAACGTCCCGTACAAGGACCTGACCCGGTTCTTCGGGGAGGGACTGGGCGACCAGATCACCATGTGCTTCGACTTCATCGGCATGCAGCACGCCTGGCTGTCGCTGGCGCGCCACGACGCCACGCCCCTCGCCGACGCCCTGCGCGAGCGCCCTGAGCCGCCGAAGGACTGCCAGTGGGCCATGTTCCTGCGCAACCACGACGAGCTCACTTTAGACAAGCTCACGGACGAGGAGCGGCAGGAGATCTTCGAGGCGTTCGGCCCGCGCAAGGACATGCAGATCTTCGGCCGCGGCCTGCGCCGCCGGTTGCCGACGATGTTCGGCGGGGACCTGCGGCGCATGAAGATGGCCTACAGCCTGCTGTTCTCGCTGCCGGGCACGCCGGTGATCTTCTACGGCGAGGAGATCGGCATGGGTGAGAACCTCGACGAGGAAGGCCGCATGGCGGTCCGCATCCCGATGCAGTGGTCCGAGGACGGCGGCTTCACCCAGGCCGATCCGGTACGCGAGATCCCGGAGGGCTCCTTCGCGCCCGACCGCGTCAACGTGGCCGACCAGAAGCGGGACGTGAACTCGCTGCTGCGCTGGTTCCAGCTGCTCATCGAGCGCTATCGGGAGTGCCCCGAACTGGCGTGGGGCGACTACACCGTGCTGGAGACCGGCGACCGGGCGGTCCTCGCCCACCGCGCCGACGCCGACGGGGCCACGGTGGTGGTCGTGCACAACTTCTGCGACACCGTCAGGGACGTGGAGCTGACGTTGGAGGGGCTCGAGAGCCACCAGCTCACGGACCTGCTGGTGGACGGCACGCTGGACGTCTCGGCCGAGGGCTCCGTACGGCTCCCGCTGGACCCGTACGGCTCCCGCTGGCTGCGTGCCTCCCCTCGGGAGCTGCCGCCGGAGGACGCCTCGGTCAAGGCCCTCTGACCCGGGTCCCCGTGGGATCAGCGCTGGCCGTGGTCGAAGTACGCGGCCAGCTCCGGGTCGAGGGGCGGCACGTCGTACGGCATGCCGTCGTCACGCAGCGACATCGTGGCCATGTAGCCCGCCGCCACGCTCATCCTGGCCGCCACCGGCGAGGTGTCCGTCGCCCCGCCGTCCCGTACGAACCGGCAGAACTCCCCCACGATCTGCGCGTCCGCTCCCCCGTGCGAGCCCTCCGCCGGAGGCACCTTGTAGGCGATGTCGCAGTCGTCCCGGTAGGCCGTGGGACCCCGGTTCCAGACCTTGACCGTGTCCCCGGGCTCGTCGCCGAAGTTCTCCAGCCGGCCCTCCGTGCCGATGACCGTGTAGTTGCGCACGTAGTCGGGCGTGAAGTGGCACTGCTGGTAGGCGGCGATGACGCCGTTGTCGAGCCGCATGTTCATCACCGACACGTCCTCGACGTCCACGACGTGGTGCAGGCCGGTGCGCGCGGTCGGCGGCCACTCGTACTCCTGGAGCCACCCGTCGGGCCGCGGCGTGCCGGGGGCGCGGCGCGGCAGGTCGCCGTGGACCATGAGGTCGCCGAACGCGTTCACCCTGGTCGTGTAGCCGCCGGCCAGCCAGTGGATGACGTCCAGGTCGTGGGCCGCCTTCTGCAGCAGCAGGCCCGTGGTGCGGGTGCGGTCGGCGTGCCAGTCCTTGAAGTAGTAGTCGCCGCCGTAGGAGACGAAGTGGCGCACCCAGACGGTCTTCGGCTCGCCGATGACGCCCTTGCGGATGATGTCGCGCATGAGCCGGACCACGCCCATGTGCCGCATGTTGTGCCCCACGTACAGGCGGGTGCCGGTGTCGCGGGCGGCGCGCAGGATGTTGTCGCAGCCCTCGACGGTGATCGCCATCGGCTTCTCCAGGTAGACGGCCTTGCCGGCCTGGAGGCAGTCGATGGCGATGCGCTCGTGGGTGTCGTCGGGGGTGTTGACGATGATCGCGTCGAGGTCGGGCCGGTCGAGCAGCTCGCGGTGGTCCCCGGTCAGGAACTCCGCCTCGAAGCGCCCCGCCTGGCTCTTGAGCACCGCCGGGTCGGAGTCGCACAACGCGGTCACGATCGCGCCCCTGCCCGGCCGGTGCGCGTGCAGGGAGAGGCTCGTCCGCAGGCCGAGGCCGATGACTCCGATACGCAGGTCTTCCACTGATGTCCCTTCCCGAACCAGCCACAGCAGACGTCAGGCTAGTACTCATTTATGCAAATAAATAGCTCGAATCATGCAGCTCTAAGCAATGCGGAGGGCCGGAGAGTTCGCACGACCCGGCTTTGCTGGGGCGTGAAGCGGAGCTGTGGGGGCACTTAAGAATCCCTCGATGGACATCCCGGGAGGCGAGAGGGCACAGTGCGTTAGGTTCGGAGTGGGGGGAATGGAGCCATGAAAGCGCTGGTCAAAGAGAAGGCCGAGGCCGGCCTCTGGCTTGTGGACGTGCCCGAGCCCGAAGTGGGTCCCGGCGAGGTGAAGATCCGGGTCCTGCGGACCGGCATCTGCGGCACCGACCTGCATATCCGGAAATTTGATGATTGGGCGCGGCATACCCTGAAGCTCCCGTTGATCGTCGGGCACGAGTTCTCCGGCCACGTGGTCGAGGTGGCGCCGGGCGTCGAGGACGTCGCCGTGGGCGACCTCGTCAGCGGCGAGGGCCACCTCGTGTGCGGCAAGTGCCGCAACTGCATGGCGGGCCGCAGGCACCTGTGCCGCAACACCGTGGGCCTCGGCGTCAACAGGGACGGCGCCTTCGCCGAATACGTGACGCTGCCCGCGTCCAACGTCTGGGTGCACCGGGTCCCCGTCCATCCTGACGTGGCCGCCATCTTCGACCCGTTCGGGAACGCCGTGCACACCGCCCTGTCCTTCCCGCTGGTCGGCGAGGACGTGCTGATCACCGGGGCGGGCCCCATCGGGCTGATGGCCGCGGCCGTGGCCACGCACGTCGGCGCGCGCAACGTGATGATCACCGACGTCAGCGACGAGCGGCTCGACCTGGCCGGCAAGCTCGGCGTCTCCCTCGCCCTGAACGTCTCCAGGACCTCGATCGCCGACGGCATGCGCCAGCTCCACATGCGCGAGGGCTTCGACGTGGGGCTGGAGATGTCCGGCAACCCCCAGGCCATGCGCGACATGATCGCGAACATGACCCACGGCGGCAAGATCGCCATGCTCGGGCTGCCCGCCGAGGAGTTCGCCGTCGACTGGGCGACCGTCGTGACCTCCATGATCACGATCAAGGGCGTGTACGGGCGGGAGATGTTCGAGACCTGGTACAACATGTCGGTCCTGCTGGAGAAGGGCCTCGACCTCACCCCCGTCATCACCGACCGGTTCCCGTACCAAGACTTCGACGCCGCCTTCGACACGGCCGCGAGCGGCCGGACGGGCAAGGTCATTCTGGATTGGAGCGCCTGATGTTCACGAACGTGCGCCAGCAGCTGCGTGCGACGCTCGATGAGATCACCGAGGCCGGGCTGCTCAAGCCCGAGCGCGTGATCGGCTCCCCGCAGAGCTCGTCGGTGAGCGTCGCCGGGCGCGAGGTCCTGAACTTCTGCGCCAACAACTACCTCGGCCTGGCCGACAACCCCACCGTGATCGAGGCGGCCAAGCAGGCGCTGGACCGGTGGGGGTTCGGCATGGCGTCCGTACGGTTCATCTGCGGCACCCAGGAGGTGCACAAGGAGCTCGAAGCTCGCCTGTCGGACTTCCTCGGCATGGAGGACACCGTCCTCTACAGCTCGTGCTTCGACGCGAACGGCGGCGTGTTCGAGACCCTGCTCGACGCCCAGGACGCGGTGATCTCCGACGCGCTCAACCACGCCAGCATCATCGACGGCATCAGGCTCTCCAAGGCCCAGCGCTTCCGCTACGCCAACCGCGACATGGCCGAGCTGGAGGCCCGGCTGAAGGAGGCGTCGGACGCGCGGCGGCGGCTGATCGTGACCGACGGCGTGTTCTCCATGGACGGATATCTCGCCCCGTTGCGGGAGATCTGCGACCTGGCCGAGCGGTACGACGCCATGGTGATGGTCGACGACTCCCACGCCGTCGGCTTCGTCGGGCCGACCGGCCGCGGCACACCGGAGCTGCACGGCGTCACCGACCGGATCGACATCATCACCGGCACCCTGGGCAAGGCGCTCGGCGGCGCCAGCGGCGGTTACGTCTCGGCCCGCAAGGAGATCTGCGACCTGCTGCGCCAGCGCTCGCGCCCGTACCTGTTCTCCAACTCGCTCGCGCCCGTCATCGCCTCGGCGTCGCTGCGCATCCTCGACCTGCTGGAGACCTCGAACGAGGCCCGCGAGCAGCTCCGCTCCAACACGGCGCGCTTCCGGGGGGAGATGGCCAGGGCCGGGTTCGACATCCTGCCCGGCGACCATCCGATCGTGCCCGTGATGATCGGCGATGCCGCCGAGGCCGCGGCGATGGCCGAACGCCTGCTCGACCTCGGCATCTACGTCATCGGCTTCTCGTACCCGGTCGTGCCGCACGGCAAGGCCAGGATCCGCGTCCAGCTCTCCGCCGCCCACTCCCCGGAGGACGTCGACCGCGCCGTCCAGGCGTTCATCCAGGCCCGCGGCTGACGCCCACCCGAGATGGCAGCCGATCGCCGGGGCTCGTGACCACGCAGAGCCCCGGCCGTCCTGCCCCGCCGTCCTGCCTGGCCGGCCTCGCCCAGCGGGTGCGTGGTCATGACCGGCGCGTGAGTATTCTCGCTGCGTGATAGACACGCGGCGGTTGCGCACGCTGCGGGCGGTGGCCGACCACGGCACGGTCACCGCCGCGGCGGCCGCGCTGCACCTCACCCCCTCCGCGGTGTCCCAGCAACTCGTCGCGCTGGAGCACGAGGTGGGCCACCGGCTGTTCACCCGCGACGGCCGCGGCGTCCGCCTCACCGCCGTCGGCAAGATCATGCTGGGCCACGCGAACGAGGTGCTCGCCCAGCTCGAACGCGCCAAGGCCGAGGTCGCGGCATACGCCACCGGCGAGGCCGGCGAGGTCACCGTGGCCTGCTTCGCCACCGCGATCGGCGCCGTGCTCTCCCCCGCCATCGCCGCCCTGCGCGCCACGTCCCCCGGGCTGCACGTACGCGTGCTGGACGCCGAGGGCGACCACAGCCTGGCCATGCTGCTGGACGGCGAGGCCGACCTGGCCGTCACGGTCGAGTACCGGGGCGCCCCCGACGCGGCCGACCGGCGCCTGTCCCGGCTGCCCCTCTACGCCGAGCCGTTCGACCTGGTGCTCCCCCACGACCACCCCCTGGCCCCGGAGGCGACCTTGACCTCCCTCGCCTCGGAGACCTGGATCGGGCCCTATCCGGGCAACCCGGTGCACGACGTGATCACGTTCGCCTGCCGGCAGGCCGGTTTCACGCCGGACCTCGCCCACTGCTCCGACGACTTCCGCGCCGTGGTCGCCCTGGTCGGGGCGGGGGCGGGGGTGGCCCTGGTGCCGCGGCTGGCCCTGCGCGACATGGCGCTGAACGGGGTGGCGGTCCGGCGGACGCCGGGGCCCGAGCGGCGCGTCTTCGCCGCCGTACGCCGCGGCTCCGACGCCCATCCCCTCCTGCGCCCGCTCCTGTCGGCGCTGCGCACGATCGGCCGCTCTCTCGACGAGGGGTGAAACACTCCCGATTTATCCGGACTAGGCTGCGCGGTGTCCTGATCTTCGGGATAGCGTGCGGCCCATGATAGATCCCCGCCATCGAACCCTGCTCGGCCTGCCCGGCGTGCCCGCTCAGGCCGTGCTGGGGTTCCTGGCGCAGCTCACGCAGCAGGTGGCGCCCATCGGGACGGTGCTGGTGGTGCAGGGCTCGAGCGGCTCGCTGACGCTGGCGGGGGTGACCGCGGCGGCGTTCGCCATGGGGGTCGGCATGGGGCGGCCGGTGCAGGGGCGGCTCATGGACCTGCGTGGGTCCAGGCCGGTGCTCCTCGTCACCGCACTGGTGCACGTGGCCGCGCTCGTCGCGCTGGTCGTGGCCGCCGAGAACCGGCTCTGGTGGGTCGTGGTGGCGCTGGCCTGGGTGGCCGGGGCCGGGCTGCCGCCGGTCTCCGTGAGCATGCGGCTCGAATGGGGGCGCCGTGTGCCGGACGAGGGGCGCACCGCCGCCTACAGCCTGGTCTACCTGGTGCAGGAACTGGCCATGCTGGTGGGGCCGCTGGCGTTCGGGGCCGTGATCGCGCTGACCACGGCCTCGCTGGGGCTGGGCCTGGTGACCGTCGCCGCGGGAGCCGGGACGCTGGGCTTCGCGCGGGCGCTGCGGGTGGGGGCCCACGTGCCCGCGCGGGAGCGTGGGCGGGTGTTCACGGACCGGCGGATGCCGGTGCTGCTGGTCGTGGTGCTGCTGCTCGGCGGGACGCTGGGGGCGCTGCAGGTGGGCGTGCCCGCGCTGGCCACCGACCGCCACGCGCCCGCGGCCGCCGGAGTGCTGGTGGCGGCGCTGTCGGTGGGCGGCATCGCGGGGGCCGCCGCTTACGGCGTCCGATCCTGGAAGTCCCGGCCCGGGGTGCGGCTGGTGGCGCTGATGCTGGCGCTCGGGGCGGTGCTGGCGCCGCTGGCGCTGGTGGAGTCGTGGCCGGTGTTCTGGCTGGTGCTGTTCGGCGGGGGGCTGGCGCTCAATCCGGCGCTGACGACGTCGTCGCTGCTGGTGGACGAGTTCGCGCCGGGGGCGCAGGCGGAGGCTTTCGGGTGGGTCTCCACGGTCATCGGCGTCGGGAGCGCGCTGGGGTCGGGGGTGGCCGGGGTGACCGGGGAACGATTAGGCGCCTCGGCACCCTTCCTGGCGGCCTCCGGCCTCGCGCTGGCGGGCGCGGCACTGGCGGCCGTACTCCTCCGGCGTGACGGCACGGCCTGAGCCGCACCGCTCCGGCGCGACGGCACCGCGCCGTCCCGGTGGGCCGGGCAGTCACGCGCGGGCTCGGGTGAGGGCCTCGGTGAAGCGGGCGTACCGGTCGAGCTCCGCCCGCACGGGTGCCAGCACGAGGTCGTCGCCGACCCGGCCCACGGCCGTACGCAGGGCTCTGGCCGTACGCCGGGCCCGCCGCCTGCCGCCCGCCCAGGCGGCCAGCCGCGACAGCCACGCGATCAGCACACCCGCCAGCGCCCCGCCCACCAGCAGCACCGTCGGCCACGGCACCACGCCCACGGTCGGGAGCGGCGGCTGGGGCAGGCGCAGGTAGTCCATCCCGAACAGCCCGCCCAGCCACAGGGCGCCGGCCAGCATGGCCGCGAACACCAGCCACTGCAGGAAATTCACGGCCCGCCACCACTTGGGCCGCCTCGTCGCGCCGGCGGACGTCGTGGCGACCACCCGGTCCACCGCGTCCGCCAGCTCCTGGGAGCGGGACCGCGCCGCCTGCCGCACCGCCGCCGCCCACGGGCCGGGCAGGTCCGCCGCGGCCGCCTCGCCGACGTCCCTGATCGCCGTCTCGACCCTGACCCTCTGTACGGCCGAGGCCGCCGGGACGGACGTACGGCCGACGACCTCGGCCCCAGGCCCCTGCCCGGAAGGTCCGGGCGCCTCCCCCGAAGACCCGGCAGGCGCCCCCGGAGACCCGGCAGACGCCCCACCCGCGGGAAGCTGGCCGACCGGCCTGCCCACCGGGGCCATGGCGCCGATGCGGAGCCGGCGGAGCGGGTCGGGCCTGAGCTTGCGGATCCAGCGGGTGACGGGCCAGCCGGTGGCGACGACGGCGCGGTGCCGGTGCCCCTTGGCCACCGCCTCCACGATCAGCGGCACCCCGGCCGCCTCGCAGAGCGCGGCCGTGAGCGTCCGGTCCATCGCCTGACCCGCCGGGGCCTCCTCCGGCGCGCCGAGGCGGGCGGCGGCGGTGGTGATGTCCGCCGCCAGCCGGGTGGACCAGGACCTGCGTTCCGCGACGCGGTCGTTCAGGAGCGCGCGGAGCTGCGCCAGCCCGGCGCCGGTGCGGGCGGAGACGGCCAGGACCGGCACGCCCGCCAGGCCGTCCTCGTCCAGGAGGCGGCGGAGGTCCTGGACGCAGCGGCCGACGGCGCTCTCCGGCAGGCGGTCGACCTGGTTGAGCACCACCAGCATGACGCCCCGGTGGGCGGCCAGCGGGCGCAGGTAGCGGTCGTGGAGGGCGGCGTCGGCGTACTTCTGCGGGTCCACCACCCAGACCAGGAGGTCCACCAGCTGCACCAGCCGGTCCACCTCCAGGCGGTGCGACACCTGGATGGAGTCGTGGTCGGGCAGGTCGAGGAGGACGAGTCCGGACAGGTCGGAGGCGGAGGTGGCCGGGTGGCGCTGCGGGATGTCCAGCCAGTCCAGCAGCGGGCCCGAGCCCTCCCCGTCCCACAGCGCCGCCTGGGCGGCCGACGTGGTGGGCCGTACGACGCCGACCGCCGCCAGGTCCGCGCCGGCGAGGGCGTTGTAGAGCGACGACTTGCCACTGCCGGTCGCGCCCGCCAGCGCGGCCACGGTGTGGTCGATCGAGAGGGTACGGCGTACGCCGGCCCGTTCGGCGACCGTCCGCGCACCGGACACCGCTTCCTCCGGCAGCCGCCCCTCGGCCAGCTCGGCGGCCTCCAGCAGGGCGGCCAGGCGGGAGTCGAGAGACGGGCCCTCCTTGCGGCGCAGCAGCTTCACGGCGTCTCCCCCGCGTCCTCTCCGCCCGCGGACGCGCCTTCTCGGCCCGCGGTCGCGTCCTCTCCGCCTGCAGACGCGTCTTTCCCGCCCGCGGACGCGCCTTCTCCGCCCGCGGACGCGTCTTTCCCGCCCGCGGACGCGCCTTCTCCGCCCGCGGACGCGTCTTTCCCGCCCGCGGACGCGTCTTTCCCGCCCGCGGGCGTCGCCGGGAGCTCGGCGCGGTGGGCCTGGATGCGCTCGGCCGCGGCGCGCAGCGCGTTGGCCGTCCCCCGGGGCGGCTCCATCGCCTCCAGCTGGGCCGTGAAGCGGTTCGAGTCCTCCTCCAGCAGCAGCCGCACCCGATCCCGCAGGTCCTCGCGCGCCCGCACGGTCAGCGTCCGCACGGCCTGGTCGCCGAAGACGGCCTCCAGCAGCTTCTGCGACAGCAGGCTCGTGCCGCCCGCGATCCCCACCTCGATCCCGGTAAGCCCGCCCGTGGAGGCGAACACGCCCAGCATGAGCAGCAGCCCCGCCCCGTTCACCCCGAACGAGGCCACGCGGGCGGCCGTCCGCCGTTCGCGACCTTCCTCGCGTACGAGGTCCAGGACGAACTCCTGCCACCCCCGGACCGTCGCCTCCGCGCGCCTGCTCACGTCGGGAGCGGCGCGGGCGAGGCGGGCGGACTCCATGGGGCCGAGCCGCTCCAGCAGGCCGTGACCGCCGGGCGCGGCCGACCAGCCTTCCAGGGCGCGTTCGGCGGACCCGTCGGCGGCTCCCTTGATGAGGGCCTCCACCCCGCTCTCCAGGGCGTCCCTGAGCTGGACCTCCGGCACCTGTCCGGTGAAGAAGCCGACGATCCTGTCGCGCAGCCACCCGACCCGGCTCTCCAGCGAGCGCATGAGGTCGCCGGTGCCGATGAAGTCCTGCCAGCGGGCCAGCACCTCGCCGCGCAGCAGCGACCCGTCCCGCATGCCCGCGTCGAAGTCGGCGAGGCCGCCCGCGTAGGCGCCCGCCACGACGGAGCGCAGGGTGTCGAAGGCGGCCTGCTGGCGTTCGACGGCCACGGCCAGCGCGGGCACCCGGGTGGCCAGGCTGTCGAGCGCTCCCGACAGCGTCTGGCGTACGACGCGGGACCGCTCCGCCGCGTCGGTGGCCAGCCCCGTGAGCCAGGAGGAGATGGGCCGCACGGTCTCCTCCGGCAGCCTGGCCTTCTCCGAGGCAAGCGCCGCCTCGGGGACGGTGAACAGCAGCGTGCTGTCGAGGCCGTTCTCCGCAAGAAGCCGGGTCAGGTCGCGCGAGACGGGCTCGGCCGCGTCCGAGGGCACCCGGTCGAGTACGAGGGCCAGGGCGGTGCTGCGCTCGCGGGCGGAGCGCAGGAAGCTCCACGGCACCTCGTCGGCGTAGCGGGCGGCGGTCGTGACGAACAGCCACAGGTCGGCGGCGGCCAGCAGTTGGGCGGCGAGCTCCCGGTTCGCGACCACCACCGAGTCGATGTCGGGCGCGTCGAGCAGCGCGAGGCCGGCGCCCAGCGCGTCGGAGGTGACCACCCGCAGCGCCCCCGGACCGGTGCCGGTGGCGCGGGACAGGCCGGGCAGCACGTTCTGGCCCATGAACCAGGCCTGGTCGGCGGGGCTGACCACGAGCGTGGGAACGAGCGTGGTGGGCCGCAGCACGCCCGGCTCGGTCACGTCGGCCCCGACCAGCGAGTTGACCAGCGTGGACTTGCCCGCCCCCGTGGACCCGCCGACGACGGCCAGCAGCGGCGCGTCGAGCGCGCGCAGCCGGGGCAGCAGGTAGTCGTCGAGCTGCCCGGCCAGCTCGCGCAGCGCACGCCGGTCCTGCGCCACCTCGCCGACCGCCAGCGGGAACAGCTCGCGATCCAGCGGCCGGCGCAGCGCCTCCAACGCGGCCAGCAGGTCCATACGGCCCACGCTAGTCTCCGGCGCGGCCAGCGGCTCCATACGACCCACGCTACGGTGAGCCGCGTTCGGCGGTCCACCGCGGGCGCCAAGGTGTCGCGCCTAGCCCGGCGGCGGCTCCCGCAGCACGTAGCCGACGCTGCGCAGGGTGTGGATGAGCCTCGGCTCGACGTCGTCCACCTTGCGCCTGAGGTAGGACACGTACGACTCGACGACGCCCGCGTCGCCGCCGAAGTCGTAGTTCCAGACGTGGTCGAGGATCTGGGCCTTCGACAGGACCCGTCCCGCGTTGACCATGAAGTAGTGCAGCAGCTTGAACTCCGTCGGCGACAGCCGCACCTGCCGGCCGCCCCGCCACACCTCGCGGGCGTCCTCGTCCAGCTCCAGGTCGGCGACCTTGAGCTTGCTCGCCGGCGCGCCCTCCCCGCGCGTGCGCCGCAGCACCGCCCGGATCCTGGCCTGCACCTCTTCCAGGCTGAACGGCTTGGTCACGTAGTCGTCGCCCACCCGCAGGCCCGCGATCTTGTCCTCGGTGTCGCCGCGGGCGGTCAGGAACAGCACGGGGGCGTCGATCCGCTTGGCCACCTCGAACCCGTCCAGGTCCGGCAGCATCACGTCGAGCACCACGAGGTCGGGCGAGGCCCGGTCCGCCACCTCCACGGCCTCCTGGCCGTCGGCGGCGGTCAGCACCTCGAACCCGGAGAAGCGCAGGCTGGCGGACAGGAGGTCCCTGATGCTGGGCTCGTCGTCCACCACCATGATCAGCGCCTCGGGTTTCGTCACCTACTTAGAGTGACCCAGCCACCTGAGGGTTAGCTGAAGGCTCACTCCAAGGCGAGTGGGAGTTCGACCCGGAAGGTTGAGCCGGCCTCCGGCGAGCTGTCCAGCGTGACCGTGCCGCCGTGGGCCTGGACGAGCGCCCGCACGATGGCCAGGCCGAGCCCGCTGCCCCGGTCCTCGCCGGAACGGCGGCGCGACCTGGCGGAGTCGGCGCGGTAGAAGCGCTCGAAGACGTGCTCGACCTGCTCGGGCGTGAGCCCGGGACCGTTGTCGACCACCTCCAGGAACAGCGTCTCCGAGCCCGCCCCGATGCGCACGATGATCGGCGAGCCGGGCTCGGTGTGGATGATCGCGTTGGTGACGAGGTTGCTGATGACCTGGCGCAGGCGTACCTCGTCGCCCGAGACGATCAGGGCGGCGCCGCCGACCACGTCCAGCTTGATGATCCGGTCGGGCGCGAGGATCCTGGCGTCCTGCACGGCGTCCGCGGCCAGCGCCAGCATGTCCACCGGGCGCATCCTCAGCGGCCGCTGCTGGTCCACCCTGGCCAGTAACAGCAGGTCGTCCACCAGCAGGCTCATCCGGCCCGCGGCCTTCTCCACGCGCTGCATCAGCTCGGCGGGGTCGGCGCCGGTGTTCTGCCTGGCGTACTCGGCGAAGCCGCGGATGGAGGTCAGCGGGGTGCGCAGCTCGTGGGAGGCGTCGCCGATGAACTGGCGCATGCGGTCCTCGGAGCGGCGGGCCGCCGCCTCCGACGCCGAGCGCGCCGCGAAGGCGGCCTCGATCTGGGCGAGCATCCCGTTCAGCGAGTTGGCCAGGCTCCCGACCTCGGTACGCGGGTCGGCGTCCGGCACCCGGCGGCCCAGCTCACCGCCGGCGATGGCCTCGGCCGTGCGCTCGATCTGGCCGAGCGGGCGCATGCTCCGCCGCACGATCGTGATGCCCGCGACGGTCAGGAGGAGCAGGATGCCGCCGCCGCCCAGCAGCTCGATGAGCACGAGCCGCCTGGTGATCGCGTCGACCTCCTCCAGGTCCACCGCGACCACGAGCGTCCGCCGCTGGACCACGCGCTCCAGCACCCGCCACTCGCCGTCCCCCCTGATCGCCGGCGCCGTGTACGCCTCCGGACCCGGCGAGGACGACAGCACCGGCTTGGGCTTCAGGTCCACGTCGCGGTCGGTCAGCATCGGCACGAAATCGCCGCCCGGCTCCTTGACCAGGACGATCGCGTCGGACTCGATGATGATCGGCCGTTCCGAGGTCTCCCTGTCCTTGCGCCAGTCGCTCACGACCTTCTTGTGCATGCGGGCGTTGAGCAGGCCGAGCTGGCTGTCCACC
Source organism: Nonomuraea sp. JJY05 (assembly GCF_043496855.1). Classification (NCBI taxonomy): domain Bacteria; kingdom Bacillati; phylum Actinomycetota; class Actinomycetes; order Streptosporangiales; family Streptosporangiaceae; genus Nonomuraea; species Nonomuraea sp. JJY05. The sequence goes on along the minus strand of NZ_JBIEIS010000032.1, from coordinate 34,449 downwards.
CGGTCGATGAGGTAGCCGTGCAGCACCGAGACGCTCACCAGGCCGATGAAGGTCATGCCGAACCCCAGCAGGGCCAGCATCGACGCGATGAGTTTGATCCGGAGCGGCAGGCCGCGCATCAGGGACTCGGTGGCAGGCGAAGGACGTATCCGACACCGCGCAGGGTGTGGATGAGCCGGGGGCTGCGGTTGTCGATCTTCCGGCGGAGCACGGACACGTACGACTCGACGATGCCCACCTCGCCCCTGAAGTCGTAGTCCCACACGTGGTCGAGGATCTGCGGCTTGGACAGGACGCGGCCGGCGTTCGTCATGAAGTAGCGCAGCAGCTTGAACTCGGTCGGCGACAGCGCCACCGCGTTGCCCCCGCGCCACACCTCGTGGCTCTCCTCGTCCAGCTCGATGTCGGCGAACGTCAGCCGTGGCGGGGCGGCCGGGAGGTCGCCGTTCGTACGGCGCAGGACCGCGTGGATCCTGGCGACCACCTCCTCCAGGCTGAACGGCTTGGTCACGTAGTCGTCGCCGCCGATCGTGAGCCCGCGGATCTTGTCCTCGGTCTCGTCACGGGCGGTCAGGAACACCACGGGCGTGTGCAGCCCGCCGCCGCGCAGCCGCCGGACGATCTCGAATCCGTCCAGGTCGGGCAGCATGACGTCGAGCACGACGAGGTCGGGCCGGTGCCGTTGCACGGCGGCGACGGCGTCGTGGCCGCTCTTCGCGGTGGTCACGTCGAAACCCGCGAACCTCAGGCTCGCGGCCAGGAGCTCGAGGATGTTGGGATCGTCCTCGACGATCAGCAGGCGTGATTCCATCACATCCAAGGATGCCCTCATCGGACGAGTGCTGGGACAATTCCGGCAATGTGCCGGGCAATCGCCAGGCTGGAGGTGGCGGCGGGCGAGGGCGCGTTGCGCACCAGGACGATGTTGCCGTGCACGTCCACCACGAAGTCGTCGACCAGGCGGCCGTCCCTGGCGACTGCCTGGGCGCGGACGCCGCCGGGAGCCCGTACGAGGTCGGCGGCGGTGAGCTCGGGGACGTAGCGGCGGGCGCCCCTGACGAACGCGCCCTTGACGAGGGACCCGTAGACCTCCTTGATCCCCGTACGCCAGTGGGTCCTGGCCATGCGCAGCGTCCCCGGCCAGCCAAGGATTTGACCGAAATTTCGGATATTTCGCCAGGTATAGCCTTCGTAGGCCAGGGCGAGCACCGCGTTCGGCCCCACCAGCACGCCGCCGTCGATCTGGCGCGTCAGATGCACCCCCAGGAACGGATAGCGCGGATCCGGCACCGGATAGATCAGCCCGCGGACGAGATCCTTGGCCGCGCCCTGGAGCGCGTAGAACTCCCCTCGGAACGGGACGATCCGCACATCCCCCGGGTGCCCCGCCATCCCGGCCACCGTGTCGGTGCCCAGGCCGCCGCAGACCACCAGCCGGTCGAAGGTGAACTTCCGCCTGGCCGCGAGCACGTCCACGCCCCCCGACCGCTCCCTGATCGCCCGGACCGGATGCGAGAGCCGTACGGACCCGCCCATCTCCTCCACGTCGAGCGCGAGCCGGCGGGCGACGGCGGGGAAGTCGCAGATCGCGGTGTGCGGCGAGTGGATCGCGCCGACGCCGACCGCGTGCGGCTCGATCTCGCGCAGCGCCAGCCCGTCGAGCTCGGCGATGCCCGGCACGCCGTTGGCGCGCGCCCGCTCGGCCAGCGCGCTCAGCAGCGGCCGCTCGGCACGGCTGCTCGCGACGACCAGCTTGCCGACCTCGTCGTACGGCAGGGCGTTGGCGGCGCAGTACTCCTTGAGCAGCGCCACGCCCTCGCGGCACAGCCTGGCCTTGAGCGAGCCCGGCGGGTAGTAGATGCCCGCGTGGACGACTCCGCTGTTGTGGCCGGTCTGGTGGCCGCCGACGTGCGGCTCCTTCTCCAGCACGGTCACCTCGGCACCCCTGGCCTGCGCGAGCTCCCGCGCCACGGCCAGGCCGACTATGCCCGCTCCCACGACTCCGATCTTCTCCGTCACACGACGATTTTCCGGCTAACCGGGCCTCCCCGCTATATCCGGGCGATCCAGCGCTTGAACCAATGGGCATGGCCATCGCATCGTGCGCACTCTTTGCATTCGTTCGGCTGCGATCTTTCTGGACGCCGCCCACCACTGCCGCTCCTCCACCCGGGCGTGGCTCACCCACCGAGCCACGCCCCCTCCGCCCCTCCTCGGCCTCTCCTGAGCCCCTCCTGGGCATCGAGTCGAACATGAGTACGATGGCGGCATGTACCTGCCACCGGAGTGGCCGCCCGAGGTCCGCCCGCCCAGCGTTCCCGACTGGGAGACCTCGGCCGTGGCCTGGCTGCTCGACGCCGTGCCGCCCGACTATCGCGCCTACGAGGTGCTCAGGCGGCACCCGGTGGCGCTCGCCAGCATGGCCCGCCACCACGTCGCCTCCGCCGTGGAGGCCGCCCGCGCCGGCTACCGGGGGGCGGCGGTCGACCTCAAGGGGCACCTGCCGCCGCACGCCATCGAGGCGGTGCTGGACACGTACCGGGAGGAGGGGCCGCGGCTGGTGCGGCTGTCCCGCTCGATCGAGGTGGTCGAACGCGCCCTGCGCGGCGACCTCTTCACCGCCACCATGCGTTCCCCGTAGCCCTTTCGATCTTTTTACGGCCGGCACGGTGAGCACCACCCGCCGTCGCCGGTGACCGGCCTTCCAGGGAGACGCTCACCAGCCTCACCGCCCCCGCCGCAACGGCGCCCCGTTGACCGCCTTCTTCGCCCCTCCGGCCACCGCATCCCGCCATCGGCCCGAGCTCGCACTCGAGCACCGCGCCCGACCCACGCCTGCGCCGGAGCTCGCGCCCGATGCGCCCCCGCACCGCGCCCGTTCACCCCCTGAGCGCCGCACGCGTTGCGCCGAGCACTACCGCACACCTGCCCGCCGACCCGGCGCCCAGAAAGCGCGCTCGCCGTGCCGGACCGCCGCAGCACGCCGACAGCCGAGCACCGCGCCCGAGGTCGCCCCTGCAACCGCTCGCCGGCCCGCGCCTGGAAGTGCGGGTCAGCGGGTGCGGCGGGCGATGAAGGTGATGGTGCCGAGGGCCGTGGCGGCGGCGGCGATCCAGATCAGGATGTCCTTGGTCGTCAAGCCGGTCGCGCCCGTCCCGGCGGCCGCCTGCGAGGCCGTGCCCGCGTCCTTGGCGGGCGTCTGCCGCGCCGCCGACGTCGGGCTCGGGGTGGTGGTGGGGTGGGCGGCGGCGGGGAGGGTGACGCGGTAGACCGGGCTGCGGGGCCCCTCCGTGCCCGTGAGGAGGGACTTGCCGTCCGCCGTGTACGCGATCGACTCCGCCTGCTTCAGCTCCGGCATCGACACCTTGGAGATCATGTCGCCCGACGGGCGGTAGAGGGTGGCGGAGAAGTACGTGCGGATGACGTACGAGGAGCCGTCGGGGGCGTAGGCGGCGTCCGTGGCCATGAGGGGCGCGGTGGCCACCTTGCGCAGGACGTTCGTCCTGTCGGTACGGAGCTTCTTCGGCGCGGCGTAGACGGACCCCGAGAACTCCTTGGACACCACGTAGAGGCGTCCCGTCCGGGGGTTGATCATGATGCCTTCCGCGTTGCGGCCGCCGTCGGCGTAGCGGAAACGGTAGCGGGTCGCGGGCAGGGTGGCGTCCTTGATGGTCTGGGGCTCCACCACGCGGTAGATGGAGATGTCCGGCCAGGCCCCGTTGAGGTTGTCGCCGATGTCCGCGAACCACAGCGTGGCCTGCCCCGTGGCCGGATCCTTGGTCGCCGCCATGGCCTCCCAGTCTCTCGCCTGGGCGCCCCGCACCTGGAAGGTGGCCTGTGTCCGCCCCTTGCCGTCCACGGCGTAGAAGGCCGGGCTGGCGGAGCTGTCGTTGTGCGTGTAGTAGATGCCCTCGTGCGTCGGCGAGACGGCCAGTCCGCTGGACTCCGTGATCTTGGGATCCTTGAAGGTGAAAAGCTTCTCCATCCCCTCGTCCGCCACCGCCGCACGGGCGGGAACGGTGAACAGCACACAGGTGGCCATCGCCACAGCCCCCACGGCGGCCAGCGCCCGAATCACTCCATCCCCCACTCCGACATCATGCCCCACGAGTCGCCGCCCAAGACTGACCTCCAACGCCGCCGCTCATGTCCGCGTTGATAGCGGGTGGAAGGAGAGGCATGGACCCATACGAGGGCTTCCGGGAGTTCGTCCGCGGCCGCCAGCACGCGCTGATGCGCACCGCGTACCTGCTCACCGGCGACGCCCCGCAGGCCGAGGACCTGCTGCAGACCGTTCTGATGCGGACGGCCAGGCACTGGAGGAAGCTGACGAAAGACGGCAATCCGGAGGCATACGTACGCAGGGCGCTCGTCAACGAGCACATCTCCTGGCGGCGGCGCAGGCGTGCCACGGAGACGCTCACCGCGCACCCGCCGGAGATCGCTCCCGGGGCCGGCCCCGAGGACGCGAGCCTGCACCGCATGGCGCTGCAGCGGGCCCTCCTGCGCCTGACGCCACGGCAGCGGGCCGTGCTGGTGCTGCGGTACTACGAGGACCGCAGCGTCGACGAGACCGCCGACCTGCTCGGCTGCTCGCCCGGCACGGTCAAGAGCCAGACCAGCCACGCGCTCGGCCGCTTACGCGCCCTCGCCCCTGAGCTGGCCGAACTGCTCCACGACGTCGATCCCGAGGAGGTCTACCGATGACCCGGTTCCGTGACGAGCTCCAGCTGATCGCCGCCCAGGCGCCCGAGGTCGACCTGGCCGAGCGGGCGGTGCGGGGGGCACGCAGGTGGAAGGCGGCGACGTTCGGCTCGGCGGTGGCGTCGCTGGTCGCGGCCGCGCTCACGGCCACCGTCCTGATCACCACCCCGGGCGGCGCCACGATGACCGGCGAGATCGCGGACGCGCTGCCCGCCTCCGGCGTGGACCCGGCCGCGTACGCGTACTACGACTTCTGCGGCCTGGAGTGGGATCCCCGGAAGAACACCAAGACCTTCGGCGGGGAATGCGCCCAGTGGCGGCTGGTGACCAGCACCGGCGGGAGCTTCCGGATGCCCGAGGCGCTCAGCGTGTACACCGAGCAGGTCCCCCAGAACTACATGAACACCGGCGGCCCCCTGACGATCTCCTCGGACGGGAAGCGGGTGGCGTACTACAGCGAGAAGGACCAGAAGTTCGCGGTCCGGGACCTGGCCGACGGCCGGATCTGGCTCACCCCGCAAACCGTCACGCGGGAGACGATGGTCAAGAGCGGGGTGGTGCTGGTGCTCTCCCCCGACGGGCGTTTCCTCGGCCCGCTGGCCCGGAAGAGCTCGGTGGTGGACATGGAGACGGGCCAGGTGACCGAGATCCCCGAGGGGTGGCGCGTGCGCCGGATCGGCAACGGCGGGAGCCCGGTCGTGGTCACTGACGGCAAGGACCGGCTGGGGCTGTTCGACGACGGGAAGGTGACGCCGTTGAACCAGATCTCGGCGCAGGTCGGCGAGCTGTCCGCGGACGGGCGGACGCTGGTCTACCTCGACGGCGAGGAGGTCAAGGACCACACCGTGACCCACGACTTCGACACGATCGTCACCCTCGACGTCACCACCGGCAAGGTCCTGTCCAGGGCCAAGTTCACCGACATCCCGGAGGGCTTCCGGTTCCCGCGGATCGGCGGCTGGCACAGCCCCACGGAGGTGGTGCTCAGCGACGTGCTGCGCGACACGTCCTGGGGGGGCAAGAGGGACGGCATGCCCACGCTGGGCAACGCCACGTACGCGATCGACGTCAACACCGGCCGGATCCGCAAGCTCGCCGAGTACACGTACAAGGCCTGGGCGGGCGACCTCATCCTCCCGGGCTTCTAGCCGACGAGAACCCGCCCGACCTTGGCGCTGTGGCGGTGGAAACCGGGCCCTGGAGCACCACCACGAGCCCGTTGGCCACCGCCATGGCCACCCAGAGGCCGGTGATCCCCCAGGTCCTGGCCACGGGTACGGCGGCCACGACCAGCAGCCCGTACCCGATCTCGAAGTAGGACAGGCTGGCGGCGGACCGCTTGAGCGCGGTGAGGCAGCGCCCCCTGCACCGCGGCGCTGGCGGGGGTGAGCACGGCGGTCACGACCGCGAACGCGGCCAAGGTCACTGTGTCATGCTTGCCGAGCACCGAGGCGACCACCAGCGAGCCGACCATGCCCGCTACCATCGCCAGGAACAACGGCACGGCGGCGCGAAGTAAAGCGATCATGAAGCGCGGATGTCCGTCAGCGCTCCATTCGAGATCATGGACCTAGTGTATGGCCTGGAGTGCACTCCAGGTCTTTAGGGTTGAAGTCATGGATTACGTCAACCTCGGACGCAGTGGCCTGCAGGTTAGTCCGCTCTGCCTCGGCACCATGAACTTCGGCCCCCAGACCTCGGAGGAAGACTCCTTCGCGATCATGGACCGCGCGCTGGAGCTGGGGATCAACTTCTTCGACACGGCCAACGTGTACGGATGGAAGCTGGGCGAGGGCATCACCGAGCAGATCATCGGCCGGTGGTTCGCCCAGGGCGGCGGGCGCCGGGAGAAGACCGTCATCGCGACCAAGCTCAACGGCAAGATGAGCGACTGGCCCAACGACCAGAAGCTGTCCGCACTCAACATCCGCAGGGCCTGTGACGCCTCGCTGAAGCGGCTGCAGACCGACTACATCGACATCTACCAGGCGCACCACGTCGACCGGGACACCCCGTACGAGGAGTTCTGGGAGGCGATGGACGTCCTGCGCCAGCAGGGCAAGATCATCTACGTGGGGTCGTCCAACTTCGCCGGCTGGCACATCGCCAAGGCCCAGGAGGCGGCCGTCCGGCGTAACGTCAACGGCCTCATCAGCGAGCAGTCCCACTACAACCTGCTCACCCGCGCGGTCGAGCTGGAGGTGCTGCCCGCGTGCGAGGACTACGGGCTCGGTGTGATCCCGTGGAGCCCGCTGGCCGGCGGCCTGCTCGGCGGCGTGCTGCGCAAGATCGACAAGGGCCGCTCGGCCTCCGACCACATGGTCAAGGAGCTCGAGAAGCACCGCGACAAGATCGAGCAGTACGAGAAGCTCTGCGACGAGCTGGGCGAGGACCCGGCGTACGTGGCCCTGGCCTGGCTGCTCAAGCAGCGGGCGGTCGTCGCGCCGATCATCGGCCCGCGCACCCTGGAGCAGCTCGAGGGCAGCCTGCGGACCCTGGAGATCGACCTCGACGAGGCCACGCTGGCCCGTCTCGACGAGATCTTCCCCGGTCACCGCACGGCTCCGGAGGACTACGCCTGGTAGCTCAGCTCACCAGGGCGCCGATGACGACGATGAGCAGGAGCAGGCCGAGCACAATGGGCAGCAGCCACATGCGAGGACGATCCACGGTCTGGAGCCTAGCTCTGCCCGGAGGGTGCGAGCGCCCATTCGGCGAGTGACTCGTACCTCACCTGGGCTCCCGTGTGACTGCGGACGAGACGGACCTGCTCCGCCCGCCACGGCGAGCCGCTGAACCCGGACAGCGACTCGACCAGCGGGCGCAGGTCCGTCTCCGTCTTGGCTCGGGCCAGCGTGAGGTGCGGGTGGAACCGCTTCTCATCGGTCTGTACGGCCCCGGCCCGCCGGGCCCCCGCCTTGACGGAGTCCGCCAGCCTCGTCATGGAATCGCCCGTGACGCCCACCCAGAAGACCCTGGCCCGGCGGGCGGAGGAGAAGGCGCCGAAGCCGCTGAAGGCCAGGTCGAGGACGCTGTAGCGGCGTACGGCGCGGGCGAGGCGCTCCTCCAGCTCGGGCAGCACCTGCTCGGGCACCTCCCCGAAGAAGCCCAGCGTGATGTGCCAGGTGGCACGGTCGGGCCAGCGCAGCCCCGGCACCTGCCCGACGTGCGGCGCGATGGCGCGCGAGATCTCGTCCAGGATCTCGTCCGGCGGCACCAGCGCCGCGAACAGCCTCATACCACCTGATTGTCTCTTGCCCACCTGCCGCCTGGGCCCCAGGGGTGGGGCCTCAGGCGACCGCGAGCGCCGGCCTCGCGACGCGGGCGCTGATCAGGCGCGTCACCAGCACCGCCAGCCCGGTGCCGACCAGCACCAGCACGCCGGACAGGATCACGCCCGTCCGCGGGCCGCCCAGCTCCGACAGCCAGCCGATCAGCGGCGCGCCCACGGGAGCCCCGCCGGTGAACACCAGCATGTAGATCCCCATGACCCGGCCCCGCATGTCCGGGGACGTGGCGATCTGGACGCTGGCGTTGGCGGCCGTGTTGATGGTGATCAGCGCGATCCCGGTCGGGATCAGCAGCAGCAGGTAGACGGGGTAGAACGGGGCCAGCCCCGTGGCGATCTGGAAGAGCCCGAACCCGAGCGCCCCGGCCATCAGGACCTTGCGTGACAGGCGCGCCCGGCGCGCCGCGAGCAGCGCCCCGCCGAGCGCCCCCACCGCGAACATGCTGGAGGCCAGCCCGAACGAGGACGCCCCGGCCTTGAACACCTCGCGGGCCATGAGCGCGATCGACATCGAGAACGACTGCGAGAACATCGACACGAACCCGATCAGCAGCACCGGCATGAGCAGTTCTTCGCGCTCGACCACGTACCGGAGCCCCTCGCGGAGCTGGCCCTTGGCCCTGGGGATGGGCGCGGCGGGGTTCAGCTCGGACCTGCGCATGAAGACCAGGCTGGAGATCACCGCGCCGAAGGTCGCCGCGTTGATCAGGAAGATGGGTCCCGTGCCGCCGAGCACGTAGATCAGCACACCGGCGAGCGCCGGGCCGACCACGCGGGCGAGGTTGAAGATGGAGCTGTTCAGCGCGATGGCGTTGGACAGGTCCCGCCGGCCGACCATCTCGACCACGAACGCCTGCCGCGTGGGCACCTCGACGCAGGAGATCAGGCCGAGCAGGAACGCCATCACGTACACGTGCCAGACCTGGGCGGAGCCCGTCATGGTGAGCACGCCGATGGTGAGCGCCAGGGTCGCCATGAGCGACTGGGCGGCGATGAGGATGGGCCGCTTGGGGTAGCGGTCGGCGAGCACGCCGCCGAACATCCCGAAGATCAGCATCGGCAGGAACTGCAGCGCGGTCGCCGTTCCGAGCGCCGCCGCGCTGCCGTGGGTGAGGTCGAGCACCAGCCAGTCCTGGGCGGTGCGCTGCAGCCAGGTGCCGACGTTGGAGACGATGCCACCTGCCGCGAACATGCGGTAGTTAGGAATCCTGAGCGACCGGAACATCCCGGTCTTGGGTTCTTCAGGCTCTATATCCTGCTGAGCTTCTCCAGAATCGGCGCCGCCTGGCGGAGCACTGACCGTTCCTCTGGTGAGAGCTCCTTCAGCCGCTGCGTCAGCCACGCCTCCTTGCGGCGTCGCTCCTCCTTCAGCAGCTTCTCGGCGGCCTCGGTTACCGTCACGGTCACCTGGCGCCGGTCGGTCGGATGCGGGCTGCGCGAGAGCAGGCCGCGCTCCTCTAGCGCGGCGATCACGCGGGTCATCGAGGGCGGCTGAACCTTCTCGAGCTCGGCCAATTCGCCGGGGGTTATCCCGGAATGCCGTTCCACCGCGGCGAGCGTCGCGAACTGTGTGGGAGTCAGCGAGTGGGCTGCCGCCTGTCGTCGTAGGCGCCTGGTCAGCCTTGCCATTGAGACGCGCAGGGCTGAAGCCAGGCCTGCGTCGCTGCGCAGGTCCGTCTTGGGCTGGGTGTTGGTTAGCATGTGTCATTACCTTTGCTAACTATACGGCATGTCGAGAAATTTCCGAAAGCAAATATCTGGTACCTCCTTGGTACCTCGAAGCCGCCCCGCGCGCGCGGGGTGGCTTCGAGGGCCTGCTCAGACGCCGAAGGGCACCCGGATCGGCCCGATCGCGAAGTACAGGACGAACAGGATCGTGACCCCCCACAGCAGCGGGTGGATCTCGCGCGCCTTGCCCCGCACGGCCTTGATCAGCACGTAGCTGATGAAGCCGGCGCCGATGCCGTTGGAGATCGAGTACGTGAACGGCATGATCACGACGGTGAGGAACGCCGGGATCGCGACCTCGTAGTCGTTCCAGTCGATGTCGCGGATGGAGGTCATCATCAGGAAGCCGACCACGACCAGCGCGGGCGCGGCGGCCTCGTACGGGACGACCTGGACGAGCGGCGCGAAGAAGATCGCCACGAGGAACAGCAACCCGGTGACCACGCTGGCCAGACCGGTGCGGGCGCCCTCGCCGACACCGGCGGCCGACTCGATGTAGGTGGTGTTGGAGGAGACGGACCCGGCGCCGCCGGCCGCCGCGCCGATCGAGTCGACGAGCAGGATCTCCCTGGTACGCGGCAGCGTCCCGTCCTCCTGCACCAGGCCCGCCTGGCGGCCGACGCCCACGATGGTGCCCATGGTGTCGAAGAAGTCGGTGATGAGCAGGGTGAAGACGAACAGCACGGCCAGGAGCACCGAGATCCTGCTGAACGCGCCGAACGGGTCGAACTCCGTGAACAGCGTGAGCGGGTTGTGGAAGCCGAAGATCTGCTCGGGGACCTTCGGGACGTTCAGCTGCCAGCCGCCGGGGTTCTTGGCCGAGAACTGGCCGGACTTGGTGATCAGCTCCACGACGATCGCCAGCACGGTGGTGCCGACGATGCCGATCAGGATGGCGCCCTTGACCTTGCGCGCCACCATCACGGCCGTGACGAGCAGGCCGAGCACGAACACGAAGATCGGCCACGAGGTCAGGTTGCCCCCGATGCCCATCTCCAGCGGCGGCCCGGCCGGCACGCGCCGCACGAAGCCGGCGTCGACGAAGCCGATCAACGCGATGAACAGGCCGATGCCCACGCTGATGGCGGTCTTGAGCTGGGCCGGGATGGCGTGGAAGACCGCCGTCCTGAGCCCCGTCAGCACCAGGACGGCGATGATGACGCCTTCGAGGAAGACCAGGCCCATGGCCTCTTCCCAGGTCATCACCTTGGCGATGTTGAAGGTGACGAAGGCGTTCAGGCCCAGGCCCGCCGCCATCGCGAAGGGCACCCGGCCGACGACGCCCATGAGGATCGTCAGCACGCCCGCCACGAAAGCCGTCCCGGCGGCGACGAGCGCCACGTTGGGCGTCGTGCCGTCGCCGATGACCTGCTTCTGCACGTCTGTGCCGTTGGCAATGATGATGGGGTTCAGCACCACGATGTAGGCCATGGTGAAGAACGTGGCCAGGCCGCCCCGCACCTCGCGGGAGACGGTCGAGCCTCGTTGGGAGATTTGGAAGAAACGGTCGATAGCGTTACGAGTGTCGCTCACGACGCGAAGAGTGACAGGCGCGATGAGCTGGGAAAAGAGTCGGTAATGAGATCGAGACCCTATTGGAAGCTAGGCTGGACAACGTGAAGCAGTGGCACCCCGATCCGGAGCCGATCAAGACCAACGACACGGCCGCCGTCGCCATCGGCACCGCGGTGTGGGCCGTCGCGCTGGTCGCCCTGTTGATCTTCCGTCCCGCCCCCGAGAACACCTGGTGGATCTGGACCTGCGTGACCGGGATCGGCTTCGGGCTCTTCGGCATGTGGTTCGTCCGCCGCCGGCAGCGAAACTGACATTCGTCATCTCCAGCGCTTCGCCGAAGTCATCTGGATGTGGTGTTTCCACCCACTACCTCGGCTTATCCCGGCTTCAGCATGCTTGTCAGCATGAAGAAGGCCATAGGGACAGTCCTCCTGACCGCGGTAGCGCTCGCCGGATGCGGCACGGCCGACCGGCCCGCCCAGGAGCCGGGTGCGGTCGCGTGGAGCACGTGCACGGACCTCAGGGGCCCGGACGGCAACCCGGCGCCCCCCGCCCCCGGCGTCGAGTGCGGCAAGCTCCAAGTCCCCCTCGACCACGCCAGACCTGACGGCGAGAAGATCGAGCTTGCGCTCATCCGCGTCAAGGCCACCGGCGACCGCCTCGGCTCGCTGGTCTTCAACTTCGGCGGCCCCGGCGCGTCCGGCGTGGACACGATGGCGCAGGCCGCCAGGGCGTTCGGGAGCCTGGGCACCCGCTACGACCTGGTCAGCTTCGACCCGCGCGGCGTCGATCGCAGCTCCGGCGTCAAGTGCGGCGGCCAGATCGCCAAGCTGCTCGCGGCGACGACCGAGGCCGACGGCGACCGGCTGGCCGGGGAGTTCGCGGCGGCGTGCCAGCAGGACTCGGGCAAGCTCCTGCCGTACGTCGGCACCGTGAACGCCGCCAAGGACCTCGACCTGCTCAGGACCGCGCTCGGCGACAAGCAGCTCAACTACTTCGGCCTCTCGTACGGCACGCATCTCGGCGCCGTGTACGCCACCCAGTTCCCCAAGAACGTCGGCCGCTTCGTCCTGGACAGCGCCTTCGACCCCACGGTCACGTGGGAGCAGCGGGTGGTGACGCAGGCGGAGGGCTTCGAGCACGCCTTCCAGGCGTTCGCCGAGGACTGCGTGGCGCAGAGCTGCGAACTGGGCGCCGACCCAGCCGCCGTCGAGAAGGCGGTCGTGGGCCTGCTCGACGGGCTCAAGGACAAGCCTCTGAAGGTGGGAGACCGGGAGCTGACGTACGGGCTGGGCCAGCTCGGCATCATCACCCCGCTCTACGCCAAGGCGACCTGGCAGGTGCTGGAGCAGGCCGCCGCGGCGGCGATCAAGGGCAACGGCACGGCGCTGCTCATGCTGGCGGACGCGTACACGGGGCGCAGGGCGGACGGAACGTACACGACGATGATGACGAGCCTGCAGGCGATCAGCTGCGCCGACACCGCCGAGCGGCCCACCGCCGCCGACACCGCCAAGGTCAACGACCGGGTGGAGAAGATCTTCCCGGTCCTGTCGGCCGAGGGCTCGGGCGCTCCCTGCGCCCACTGGCCGGTGCCGGGCGACGACGCGGCCAAGCGCATCGACGCGACCGGCTCCGGGCCCATCGTGGTCGTCGGCGGCAAGGGCGACCCGGCCACGCCCTACCAGTGGGCCACGCGGCTCACGGACCAGCTCAAGACGGGCGTCCTGGTCACGTACGAGGGCGAGGGGCACGGGGCCTACCTGACGGGCAACGCGTGCGTCATGCGGGCGGTGGACGCGTACGTGCTGGAGGGCAAGGTGCCCGCCAGGTCCACCACCTGCGCGGCCTGACGCTCCGGGGGAGGCACCACGGGGGCGCCTCCCCACCGGCGGTCAGGACAGGTCGGACTCGGCGAGCAGGAGGGGCACCGACTCCGGGTCACGCAGCAGCGCGGCCACCGCCAGCCGGTCGTTCCACTGGCCCGTCGCCCAGGCCAGGCCGCGGGCGAGCCCGTCGAGACCCGTGCAGTGGACCATGCCCTCGAAGTAGCGCCACGTGCACTCCACCCCGTCCACCAGCAGCTTCTCGTGCTCCACGTAGCTGGTGGGCGCCGTGGGCAGCAGCGCCTGCACCTCCGAAGGCACCGGGCGCACCTGGCCCTGCGAGGTGACCTCCCCGGAGGTCAGCTCCCCAGCCAGCGGCAGATCCAACAGCTCGGACAGCGACTCCGCCAGGTCGTACGGCGCCAGCACCAGCGGCCGGTCCGCCACCAGCTGCAGCAGGTCGGGCGCCTCCACCACCACCGCGTCGTCCGCGGCGGCCACCACGATGGAGCCCGCCAGGACGGCGCGGAGCCGGGACGGCGGCGCCACCCGGGACGGGTCCACGCCCGCCAGCGCGATCCACAGGGCGCGCAGCTGCGCGCGGTCCACCTCGACCGCCGGGTCGGCCATCAGGTCCAGGAGTTCCTCCGGGCCGCCGTGGGAGGCGAGCAGCTCGGGCAGCGTCGTGCGCACCCCGAGCATCGACAGCGCCGCCTCGTCGAGCCCCGCGGGCGCGTCCGCGTAGAGGCCCTGGAGCAGCGGGTCGGCCCCGGGCAGCCGCAGCTCCAGCGGCTTGCGCCCGTCGAGCACCGGGTGATTGGCCAGCCACCACGCCGTGTAGGACGGCACCTCCACGCCGGCCACCCGCAGCGGGTGGAGGGCGGCCCGCAGCGGCGGGCGGCTCAGCAGCGCGAGGGCGGCCGGCCAGTCGGCCACCAGCTCCAGGTCGCGCACCGCCAGGAACTCCGGCACCATCGGCGGCACGCCCAGCTCGGGCAGCAGGTCGAGCACGTGGTCGAGCCAGTCGTCCTCGCCGTCGAGGTCGTGGTCGCAGTCGTCCTGGTCGAGCAGCACGTCCGCCTCGTGGACCGTCGCGAACCCGTCGAGCACCCCGGCCGCGGCCAGCACCCGCGCGCCGTATTGCTCCTCCAGCTCGGAGGCGGCCACCCCGAGGTGCGTGCCGGGCTCCAGGAGCCCCGCCAGCGCCCCGTCGGCCAGCATGAGCTCACCTGCGGGGTAGAGCTCGCCGTCGGTGCCGCGCAGGGCCAGCTCGGCCAGCCACGGCGCCTCGCCGGGCGCCAGCGCCGAGGCCTCCACCAGCGACAGCACGGCCCGCGCCACCGGCTCCGGGTCGGGGCTGTCGAGCGACTGCGAGACGGCGGCCTTGGTCAGCGGGTCTTCGAGGATCGTGCGGGGCGTGGCCTCGGCCGCGCCCAGCCTGAGCAGCGCGGCGTGGGCCGCCTCGGGGTGCACGATGCGCAGCCCCAGCGGGCTGAGGTCCAGCTCGGCCCCGCCGTCGGTGAGGATCAGCGTGCCGCGCGGCCCGCGCACCAGCCGGCCGTCGGACAGCGGCACCGGCAGGGCGCCCAGCGACTCGGGATCGTCGGCGGGCAGCACCTCGTAGAGCGAGCGCCACCACGACGGCTCGCGCGCCTCCACGGCCTCGCCGGACAGCAGATCGATCACGTCGGCCAGCTCGACTCTGCGCACGCCCAGCGCGGCCATGGCCGCATGCCTGGCGGGCCACCCGGCGGGCAGCAGCCCCGGCACGAAGTCGGCGACCGTCGCGAGCAGCTCGGCGGAGCCGGCGGCCACCACGGCCGCCTCCTGGCCCGCGACCACCCACCCGTCGCCCTCGGGCTCACGGGCGGGGTGCTCGACCTGCCACTGCGCGTCGGGCTCGTAGACCTCCGCGTCGGCGAAGGACGGGGTCTGCACGGCGGGCGCGGGCGCGGACAGCGCCGGCAGCAGCGGCGTCGAGGGCAGCCTGGCCAGCACGGCCCGGCGGATCCTGGCGTCCAGCTCGCCCTTGCCCATCAGCGACGGCACCAGGTCAAGGAGCTTGGGCGTGCGCGGCAGCTCCTGGAGCAGGCGGACGTAGGCGTCGGCCACCCGCTCGACCAGGAAGTCGGCCAGCGGCCCCTTGGCGAAGTGGCGCCGGTCGGTGGCCATCGGGAACGACGCGATCAGCAGCGCGGGCAGGTCGAGCGGCTCGTCGCTGGGCGTCGGCGCGTGCACCACCGGTGGCACGGCGGCCGGCAGCGGCCCGGGCTCGCCGGTGCCGGTGAGCGGCACCGCCCAGCGCAGCGACCAGTACGGGCGCGCACGCTCCTCGGTGGGCCGGTCGGCGAAGAGCCGGCTCACCTCCTCGGCCGTGAACTCCCCCGACTCCGAGACCACGTGCCAGCCGTCGGCGGCCACGGTGCGGACCGACCCGTCGAGGTCGACCTCGATGGCCTCCAGCGCGGGCATGCCGAGCAGCAGCGCCGGGCTGGTCTCGGCGAGCATGCGCCGGACCGCGTCGACGCAGGCCGCGTCGCGCAGCGGCAGGCGTACGACCGTGTCGAAACCCTCGGGCACGTCGAGCGGCGGCGCGTCGAACGGCAGCCTGAGCAGCGGAACGTGCCCCGAACGGTCGGCCAGCTCGCCCGCGAGCGCGGGGACCTCCGCCACCGCGGCCGCGGTCTTCGAGCGCGACCAGCGGACCGCGCCGCTGCCGCGCGAGCAGATGGCGGGCTCGTCGCAGACCGAGACCACCGCGGCGAACCCGACGCCGAACCGCCCCGCCGCGCCCACCTCGTCGCGTTTGCCGGAGACGCGCAGCGTCGACAGGCCCTCCACGCCGGTCGCGTCGAGCGGGGCGCCGGTGTTGGCGGCCGTCAGCACGTCGCCCTTGAGCGTCAGCCGCAGCACCCCCGGCACACCCGCGCGCAAGGCCGCGTCGGCGGCGTTCTGGGCGAGCTCGACGATCAGCCGGTCCCGGTAGCCGCCGAGCGCGAAGTCCTCTTCGGCGTTGGCGTCTTCGCGGAACCTCGCGGGCGAGGCCGTCCACGCGGAGAGGACGGCGGCTCGCATCCGGTCAGTGCCATAGGTGTCGGTCATCGATCACGATCCTGGTAGAGGGGTAACGGCCACGCGTAGGTTAGCGGCCTGCTCTGTCAGGAATGGCCGAGTTCTTCGGAGGCCGACTCGTCGACCGAGCCCGTCTCCTCCATCAGGTCGTAGCCCAGGTCGTCGAGGATCGGCATGGCCTGCTCGACGGTGGGCGGCAGGACGGCGGCCTCGGAGTGGGCGCCGCAGCCGTGGTCGGCGGCGACGACCTTGCCGTCGTCGGGCGCGTACTCATTGGCGCAGACCCCGAACGTCAGCCGCAAGCCACCCGCCAGCGGCCAGTAGAAGCCGCAGGTGGAGCACTGCGCGGGAGCGGCGTGTGCGATCGGCGTGTGCGGCCCGTGCTCGCCCGAGTGCCAGCGCCTGGCCGCCCGGTCCTTGCCGATGGCCGAGAGCACACGGGCCCGGCCCAGGCCGTACTCGAAAACCGCCTGATGGTCGCTGTCGTCGTCGGTCTCGGTGAAGCCCGGCACGAGCCTGTCGTCGTCTTCCGGGGTCGGCAGCAGGTCGCCCACGCCGAGGTCGCCGGGGCGCAGGCGCTCGCTCCACGGCAGCCACTCGGGCGCCAGCAGCGCCCCGGCGCCGGGCAGCAGGACGGCCTCGCTGACCGTGACCTTCTTGGCCCGCGAGGCACGCGTGACGGTGACGGCCCAGCGCCAGCCGCGGTATGCCCGGTCGAGGCAGGCGAAGTAGTGGGTGACGATCCGGTCGCCCTCGCTCTCGAACCCGAGGTGCTCGCCGGGCTCGCCCGGCCACGCGAGCTCCTCGGCCGCGCTGCGCGCCAGATCGACCGCGGCGACACAGGCCTGGTCGGGAGCGGAGACGCGGGCCCTGGTGCGGCTCATCGGGCGCCCTCCGCCGAAAGGTGCTGTTCGCTCACACTTCATTCTCACCCATGGGCGGACCTGAGAGTCCCACAACGGGGGATCCCGCACCGAGATCGCGGACGAATCAGGTAAGACTGGTAGGCGTGGAGGGAGGCTGGGGCCGGGCACGCGACTTCTCGCGGCGGGTGGCACGCGGGGCCGCCGACGCGGGACGCGCCACCGTGCGCGCGGGCAGGGCCACGGCCGGCGGCACGGCCAGGGCGAGCAAGGCCACGGCAAAAGGTGCGCGAAGGGTCGGCAAAGCCACCCGGCGCCTCACCTACGCCAACGGCGCCGGCCGCACCGGGCTCGGCCGCCTGATCGAGCTGTCGGCGGGCAACAGCGCGAGCGACGCGCTGGTCACGGTGGCGCTGGCGAGCACGGTGTTCTTCGGCGTGCCCGTGGGCGAGGCCCGCGGCTCGGTGGCCCTCTACCTGGTCATCACGATGCTGCCGTTCGGGCTGCTGGCGCCGTTCGTGGGGCCGATCCTCGACCGGTTCAGGTCGGGGCGCCGCTACGTGATGGCGGGCACGCTGTTCGGGCGGGGGCTGCTCTGCTTCGCGATGGCGGCCGCGGTGGGCCCCGGCGACCTGCCCACGCTGTTCATCGGGGCGCTGGGCGTGCTGGTGCTGTCGAAGGCCTACAACGTGTCGCGGGCCGCGATCATGCCGAGCGTGCTGCCCGCGGACATCACGCTGGTGTCGGCGAACGCGCGGGTGGCACTGTTCACGTTGGTGTCCGCGGGGGTCGCGGTGCCGGTCGGCGCCGGGCTGACCGCCTGGCTGGGCAGCGCGCTAGTGCTGCGCGTCGCGATGGTGGCCTTCCTGCTGCTGGGAGTCGCCGCGGTACGGCTGCCGCGCCACGTCGACTCGCCCGACCTGGAGGAGGAGGGAGCCGCGCCGCGCTGGCGCACCCTGCTCAAGGTGGGCCCCGCGGTGGCCGAGGCCGTCTGGGCCAACGTGGCGCTGCGCGTCTTCTCCGGGTTCCTGCTGTTCTTCCTGCTGTTCCTGGTCCAGGACAAGGCGGTGCCCTGGCTGGCCGCCGGGCAGTTGCAGGACCCGTTCTTCGACATCCCCAAGACGATCGCGCTGCTGGCGGCCGCGGCCGGGCTGGGGGGCCTGGCCGGCGCCGCCGTGGCCAACTGGACGCGTAATCACTCGCCGCAGCTCATCGTGCTGGTCACGCTGGCCGTGACCGTCGTGACCAGCATCGCGACCGCGATCTTCTTCGGCCTGTGGACCGCGCTGGCCATCTCGCTGGTCACGGCCTTCGCGCAGGAGCTGGGCAAGCTGGCGCTCGACGCGATCGTGCAGCGGGAGATCGGCGAGGAGGTGCGCTCGTCCACGTTCGGCGTGGTCGAGGCGATGCTCCAGCTCGCCTGGGTGTTCGGCGGCCTGATCGGGCTGGTGCTGTCGCTGTCGGAGAGCAGCGTGGCCGGGCTGGTCACGCTGGCCGTCGCGCTGACGGCCACGCTCGGCCGGCTGCTGGTCGCTAGGCGGCGGCGCGTACGCGCGACCGACGACAAGCTGCGCAGGGAGCGGGCCGAGGCGGGCGGTCATGACCTCCAGCTGACCGACACGCTCGACCCGACCAAGCCGCTCACCAACCCGAACAGCTGACGCCGGAGGTCTCAGGCGTCGAGGTCGTCGGCGACGGCCCTCAGCACCTGCGCGATCTTCTTCGCGTGGGCCGCCTCCGGGTGCTTGCCCCGCTGGTAGGAGGTCGAGACGTCATCGAGCAGCTTGATCAGGTCCTCGACGATGACGACCATCTCGTCCGGCTTCTTCCGCTTGGCCTTGGGCTTGGGCTTGGCCAGCGTCGGCGGCTGCTCGAGGATCCGCACCGAGAGCGCCTGCTGGCCCCGGCGCCCCTCTGCCACGCCGAACTCGACCTTCTGGCCGGGCTTGAGCGGGGCCGCACCTGTGGGAAGCGCGGAGGAATGCACGAAGACCTCACCGCCGTCGTCGCGGGTGAGGAAGCCGAAACCCTTGTCGGCGTCGTACCACTTGACCTTGCCACTCGGCACAGGAGGACCTCGTTCAAACAGTCGAAAAGATGGATGGATGTAGGTTATGCCCCGGAGCGCGCCAGGGCGACCGGGTAAATCCCGGGCAATTACCGGAGTTCATCATGCTTGCGCCAACCTGCGAACCAGGTGGCGAATTCGGTCAGGCTGGCCAGCGCCACATCCGCTCCGTGTTCACGCAGCTCTCCTGCCGTGTAAGGACCGGTCGCGACCGCCACGCTCACGGCGCCGCCCGCGCGCGCCGCCTCGATGTCCGCGACATGGTCACCAACATAAGCCGCCGCGCCGAACCGCGCGAGTGCCGATCCCTTCGCGGCACCGAAAACGGAACCGACCACTTCGTCCACGGCGAGGCCGAGCAGCTTGACCGTGCCGATGGCGTCACGCAGGTTCTTGCCGGTCACCACGATCACCCGGCCGCCACCGGCGCGTACGGCCTCGATCGCGTCGTACGCGCCCGCCATGGCCGTGTGCACCGGCACCCCTATTTGCGGATATATCTCCCTATAAAGGTCGGCGGCCGCGGCGACCTCCTCAGCGGGCAGCCAGTTGGCCAGCTCCACCTCCAGCGGCGGCCCCAGCCGGCTCACCACCGCCGCCGAGTCAATGGGCACTCCCAAACGCATGGACAGCTCGTCGTAAACCGCCGCGATGCCCTCTCGCGTGTCCGCCAATGTCATGTCAAGGTCGAATCCCACGGAAGTCGTCACATGTGCAGGATGCCAAACGCCGCTCTACGCCGCGTAACGGCCTCTTGTTGTGGGACCGTGGGAATGGGAAGAAAGGAATTACTTATCGGAGAGGAGCGGCCGTGACCAACGCCCCCCAACCGCCGCACGCCGGAGACCGTCTCGTCGCCTCCTCCGCCCCGCCGCGCCCGCACAGACCCGCCCGGCCCGGCGGCCCGCCCG
This sequence comes from Nonomuraea sp. JJY05, assembly GCF_043496855.1. Taxonomy (NCBI): domain Bacteria; kingdom Bacillati; phylum Actinomycetota; class Actinomycetes; order Streptosporangiales; family Streptosporangiaceae; genus Nonomuraea; species Nonomuraea sp. JJY05. Next base: position 14,473 of record NZ_JBIEIS010000032.1, on the reverse strand, counting down.
TGACGGTCTGGAGCCGGACCGTGTCGGCCCTGGCCTATCTGGTCAAGGTCGCCTCGCGGACGGCCGCGCTGGTCGTGATCCTGTACGCGGTCTTCACGGTGTTCAAGGCCAACCCCGCCAACGTCTGGTACCAGTTCGTCGAGTCGCTCGCCGGCCGGCTGTCGCTGGGCCTGGCCAACCTGTTCCAGCTCGCCGACCCGCGCTGGACCGCGCTGGTCAACTACGGCCTGGCCGCGATCGTCTGGCTGATCATCGGCTCGGCGCTGGCGGGCCTGATCCGGCGCGCCGCTCAGTAAGTGCGGTCCCCGCTACATACTGCGACTACCCTCAAGGCGGAGGTAACAGGATAGATATGACCAGATCGACCCGTGCGCGGATCATCGACGAGGCCCTGCGGCTGTTCGCGGAGCGGGGTTACTCCGCCACCTCCGTGGCGGAGATCGAGGCCGCCTCAGGGCTCTCGCCCGGCGCCGGCGGGCTCTACCGGCACTTCAAGTCCAAGTACGAGGTGCTCGCCGCGGCGATCAACGAGCACGCCACCCGCACCAGGAGCCAGGTGGCGGAGAGCCTGGCCGAGCTGAGCAGCATGGAGGCGTCGGCGGCACTGGAAGAGCGCCTGTCCCACCTGTGCCGCGCCGGGCTGGCCAAGGTCCGCGAGGAGTCCGAGCTGACGCGGGTGTTCTTCCGCGACCTGAGCCAGTTCCCCGAGCTGGTCGCCGTGGTCCGGGAAGGGCTGCTGCAGCCCATGTTCGACGCGATCGTCACCTGGTTCCGGGCGCAGCCCGAGTACCAGGACATCGAGGTCGACTGGGCCGGCATCTCCGTGGTGCTGGGCGGCTCCGTGGTGCACTACCGGCTCTTCCAGGAGACGGTGGGCGAGCTGCCGGGCTACGCGGACAAGGACCAGTTCGTCGCCGCGTGGGTACGCCTGGCGGTCGGCTTGCTGCCCAGCCCCGCGCCGGTCAGTTGAGGTCGAGCAGCCGGTAGGCCAGCCACACCACGCCCAGCCCCGTCCCGATCATGAACATGGTGCCGCTGACGCTGTAGAACTGCGCGAAGAACGCCTGTAACCCCGGCTCGCTCCCCACCCGCAGACCCCCGACGAGCACCCCGCCCACCGAGTAGCCGAGCAGCGGCGCCCCGATCCCGAGCAGCTTGTCGCGCAGGCTCCAGGTGTCGCTGAACAGCACGAGCACCGCCCCGGCCGCCCACACCAGCACGGGGATCTCGAAGATCGCCACCGGCGGCAGGTCGAACGGCAGCAGCAGCGCGGCCACCACGAGGATGACCATCGCGGCGGCGTCGCGCGGATGCTCCTTGACCAGGGTCCTGGCGTCCCTGCCGCCGGTCGCCATGGGGTTCGCGCTGGACATGGCCACCCTGCGCAGCCCGGCGAACGGCAGGCCACGGCCCCTGCCGAGGCTCTCCTGGGCGATCCTCCGGTACGTCTGGACGCCCGGGGGCGCGTCGGCGTCGTCCACGATCGTGGGGAAGCGCCGCGTGGAGCGCTCGTCCCCGGACGGCTGCGCCGTGCTTGGGCCCCCGGACGGCTGGGTCATGCTTCGGGCCCCGGACGGCTGCGTCGCGCTTGGGGCCCCGGACGGCTGCGCCGGCGGACCCTCCTCGGCGGCGCGCGTGGTGGGGACGCCGGCCTCGGCTCGCATGGTGGGGACGCCCGCCTCGGCGAGCCGGCGCGCCTCGCGCTCCACCAGCGCCACCGGGTCGCCGAACCTGGCCAGCACCTTCGACACCTCACGCGCGTTCTGGCTGCCGCGCCGCTCCGCCTCGATCCTGGCGCGCAGCCGCTTGGCGAAGTCGAGCCGCTGGTCGGCCCTGAGCACGCCGTGGGCGGCGTCGGCCGCCTTCGAGACGTAGTTCAGGACGAGCTGGTCCGCGCGCTCTATCACGTCAAGCAATGCTGCCCCAATCAGGTGGGACATACCATGGCAACGATGGAGTTCACGGAGTGGATCAGGGGGCGCACCGACGAACAGCTGCGGGCGCTCGTCTCCGCGCGGCCCGAGCTGATCACTCCGGTGCCCGCGCATCTGGAAGGCCTGGCGTCGCGGGCGGGCAGCCCGTCGGCGATCGCCAGGGTGCTCGACCGGCTCGACCGCTTCACGCTGGCCGTCGTCGAGACGCTGGCCGTGCAGGACGGGCCGATGCCCAAGGAGCGGCTGCGCGAGCTCGTGGGCGCGGCCTTGGCCGGCGACGACGCGGAGAGCGGGCCGCGCGACGCCGAGCCCGCGCTGTCGGCCGCGCTGGACAGGCTGTTCGAGCTGGCGCTGGTCTACGGGCCCGACGACGGGCTCGATCTGGGGCCCGGCGTGCGCAAGGTGCTGGAGGACCCGGCGGGGCTCGGGCCGAGGGCGGTCGACGCGTTCCGACATCACGCACCCGAGCAGCTCGACGAGATGGCTGACGAGGTCGCGCCGGGCACCGAGGGCTCGGGCAAGGAGCGGCTGGCGGCCGCGCTGGCGCAGCCCGCCGCCCTGGTCGAGTCCGTCTCGCCCGAGGCCAGGGGCGCGCTCGACCAGCTCGCCTGGGGGCCGCCGACCGGGCGCGTGCCCAACGCCAGGCGCGAGGTGAGCCTGGCCTCCGCCCGTTCGCCCATCGAGGAGCTGCTGGCCAGAGGGCTGCTGGCGGCCATCGGCGAGGAGAGCGTGACTCTGCCGCGCGAGGTCGGCCTCTACCTGCGTGGCGGCCGGGTGCACCGCGGCCTGCTGGCCCTCCCGCCGCCGCTCGAGGGGACGGCGCGCGACCGGAAGCTGGCCGACCGTACGGCGGCCGGGCAGGCGTTCACGTTCGTCAGGTCGGTGGAGGAGCTGTGCGAGCGGTGGAGCGTCGAGCCGCCCGGCGTGCTGCGTACCGGCGGCCTGGGCGTGCGCGACCTGAAGCGCACGGCGGGCGAGCTGGACCTGCCCGAGTGGGCGGCGGCCCTGGTCATCGAGGTGGCGCACGCGGCCGGGCTGATCGCGGCGGGCGGCGGCGTGGACGGCGAGTGGCTGCCGACCTCCGGCTATGACCTCTGGCGGGTCAGGGCGACCGCCGACCGGTGGGTCACCCTCGCGCTCACGTGGCTGCACATGGACCGAGTGCCGGGCCTGGTGGGTGACCGGAGCGCAGGAGCTCGCCAGGAGAGAGCGGGCGGAGCGATGCCAACGAGTGGCGAAGCGGGCGCGACCATCAAACGCAGTGACGATCGTGACAGGCCGCTCAACGCCCTGCACACCGACCTGCGCCGCTCCTCCGCTCCCGGGGTCAGGGCGGCCACGATGGGCGTGCTCGCCGCCGCGCCCGGCCTCGCGCCGGCGCGCGACTCGGTGCTCGAACGGCTGGCGTGGGAGCAGCCGCGCCGCCGCGGGCCGCTGCGCGAGCAGCTCACCGAGTTCGCGTTGCGGGAGGCCGAGCAGGTCGGCGTGACGGGGCTGGGCGCGCTGTCGGCGCACGGGCGGGCGCTGCTGGAAGGCGGCAATCCCGCGGAGGTGCTCGCGCCGCTGCTGCCGGAGCCCGTCGACCACGTACTGCTCCAGGCCGATCTCACCGCCGTCGCGCCGGGGCCGCTGACGAGCGAGCTCAACCGCTGGATGACGCTCACCGCCGACGTGGAGTCGAAGGGCGGGGCCACCGTCTACCGGTTCAGCGAGAGCTCGATCCGGCGGGCGCTCGACGCGGGGCACGGGGGCGAGGAGCTGGTGTCGATGCTGTCCCGCCACTCGGCCACGCCGGTGCCGCAGGCGCTGTCGTACCTGGTGACCGACGTGGCCAGGCGCCACGGCCGCATCCGGGTGGGCACCGCCAGCGCGTACATCCGCTGCGACGATCCGGCGCTGCTCGATCAGATCACCGCCGACCGGCGCTCCGCCGCGCTGCGGCTGCGCAGGCTGGCCCCCACCGTGATCGCCTCCCGCTCGTCCAGGGCGGCGCTGGTCGACTCGCTGCGTGCCATGGGGTACGCGCCCGTCGCCGAGTCGCTCGACGGCGATGTGATCATCTCGCAGCTCGACAGCCGCCGTACCGAAGGGCTGGCCCCGGTCCGCGCCGTGGCGTCGCCCAACGGCCTGGACCCGGAGGTGGCGGTGGCGGCCGTGCGCGCGCTGCGGGCCGGTGACGCGGCGCACCTGGCGCGGCGCGAGCCCGTCGACGCCCCGGGCGGGCAGGTGCCGCGCGGGCCCGCGACGGCCACGATCTCGGCCCTGCAGGAGGCGATCAAGCAGGGGGTACGCGTGTGGATCGGGTACCTCGACTCGCAGGGCAACGCGACCTCGCGCATCCTTGAGCCGGCTCGGATGGAGGGCGGCTACCTGACCGCCTACGACGAGACCCGGGCCGCCGTCCACCGCTTCGCCCTCCACCGCATCACGGGCGTCGCCGGCCTCTGAACCCCCGGCACCGCCGCACTGAGTCCCCGTTGCGGGCCTCGGCGCGCGGGGCCTCGGCGCGCGGGGCCTCGGCGCGCGGGGCCTCGGCGCGCGGGGCTCGGTGCGCGGGGTCCCGCTGTGTTGGGGGCTCGCCGGGGTCCCGCGGCCCCGGCGAGCGTCATCGGGGCCGGGTCAGGCGTCCGAGGCGAGGGTCGCGGCCGGCGCGGCGACCGTGCGCGCCCGGCCGTCGTGGCACCGGCGCGTGTGCTCGGCCAGCAGCGCCAACACCCGCCCCGCCACACCCGCCGAGGGCCCGTCGCCGGATCCCAGCCGCCGCAAGTGCCACACCGCGTCGGCCGGATACCGGACGGACAGCCCGCAGCCCAGCGCCACGGCCGCCGCCGCGGCGCGCGGGTCCAGAGGATCGGCCGCCCAGGCCAGCGCGACCCTGAGCGCTTCGGGGGCGAGCGTGTCGTCGGCGCACATGTACGACAGCGCGTCCCCCGCCGCCAGCCGCTCCGCGTTACCGCCCCGCGCCCACACGTCCAGGAACTCCAGCTGGGCGTCCTTCAGCGAGTACGCCGCCAGCAACGCCACCCCCTCCGCGGCTCGCGTCCGGACGTCGGCCCCCTCGAAGGCCAGCGACCGGACCCATTCGCGCAGCGGCTGCCACAGCCAGAACCCGTACCGCCCGGCCAGCTCCGCCAGCACTTGCCCGCGATGCCGCGGCACCCGGAACGCGACGCGGCCCTCCTCATGGGCGACCAGCGGATGGGACACGCGCGGCACCCGCCGCTCCTGCGCCTGGCAGATCCGCTCAAGCCTGGCGAACTGCCGCTCGAACACCGGCCCGTCCACCCCGTCCAGGAACGCGAGCGCGGCCACCTCCCGCACCTCGTGCAGCAGCGGCTTGGTGTCGAACCAGGCCGCCACCTCCTCCCCCGAGGGCTCGTCGTCGCCCACCAGCCGTCCGGCCAGGCGCACGACCTCGGCCGGCGTCGGCAGGGTCAGCGCCAGGTCCCTGGCCCGGGTGAGCTCCTCGGGACTGTGACCCGGGCGCAGGCCGTACGCCCTGAGGCACAGGTCGAACAGCTCCCCCGGCTCCGGCGCGCTCCACGGCTGCTCCACCTCGACCGCCTGGGAGGGGGTGCCGTTCCTGGTGATGACCAGGTACGAGCCCAGCTCGGCCAGCTTGCGCGCCAGGTTGACCAGCTCGATCCGGTCGGTGCTCTCGGCGATCCAGTCGTGCAGCAGGTACGCCCGCCCCGGCTCGTACTCGGTCCTGGACAGCAGGTCGGCGGCGCTGCCGGCGGGCGACAGCACGGTGATCGTGCTCTCGGCCAGGGACATCCGGGAGAGCAGGGCGATGGCGCCCAGTCGTTTGCCGGTCTCCTCCTCGCCCACGAGGACGAGCAGATGGCGGACGCTGAGCCGGCGCACGGCCTCGGGGAAGCAGCCGGGCTCCAGGTAGGAGCGCAGGAGCGCGTCGGCGTCCCGTCTCTTCAGGTCCCTGGTGACCGGCGCGGCGAACGGCCGCAGGTACTCGTACACCGTTAAGAAGCTCTGGCCGAGCGTTATGTCATCGAGGTCGATCTCGCCCGATTCAGGCGTTTCGGTCACGAATTCACCTCAGGGTTGACTGGAAAGTTTTCTACAGAAAATAACCACGCCTAACAAGTTTCTTCTTTTACTACGAAGAGCTTGCGGAGCGTCACCAAAGCCACCCTGACCTGGTCTTTCGCGTGACGTTCGCGTTCGGGGCCGCTTGACGCGGACATGTCGATCATGACTTCCCTTGCCTCGGCAGGCCCCATGGCCCCTAGATCTTCCACCATTACACGATCTAGGCCAACAAGAAAACACGAACGACCATATAGGGAGATATGTTGTCATTTACCAGTCAACCGGGCCCCATCCATCAGGACTAGTCAAGGGTTGACGGCGTGACCACGATCGCATCAGGTTGGGCATGTGACGGAGCAAACGCTGGGCCTGTTGGCCGAGGAGTCCTGGGGCCGCTTCGACGATCACGACGCGACGTTCTACGAGGGCGTCTGGCACCGCAGCCACGCGCTCGCCGAGCGGGCGCGCCGGATGTGCGGCGGGTTCGCCGAGGGCGGGATCGGGCCCGGCGACCGTGTCGTCGTGATGATGGCGAACTCGCCCGAGGTGCCGCTGATCTACCAGGCACTGTGGGCGGCGGGTGCGGTGGTCACTCCGGTGGTGTTCCTGGTGGGCGCCGATGAGCTGCGGCACATCCTGCTCGACAGCGGCGCGTCCGCGGTCGTCACCTCGCCCGAGCTGGTGGAGACGGTACGGGCCACCGCCGTCGATATCCCGATTTATGTTGACACGGCCGACCTGGAACGGGCACCCGAACGCGGCCCGGTGACCAGGGACCCCGGCGACCTGGCGGCGCTCATGTACACCGGCGGCACCACGGGCCGGGCCAAGGGCGTCATGCTGAGCCACGGTGGCCTATGGCAGGTGGCGAAGGACGTCTGGGACACGTCCCACCAAGAAGGGAAAAATCGTGCTTTGGTGCCCGTGCCGCTCTCGCACGCGTACGGGCTGATCATCTCGGTCGCCTGGATGCACGCCACGGAGCCGCAGCAGACGGTGCTGATGCGCCGGTTCGAGCCGAAGGCGTTCCTCGCGCTGGCCGCCGAGCAGCACGTCCAGTACGGCACCGTCGTACCCTCCATGATCCGGCTGCTCCTCGCCGAGCCCCTCGAATCCCACCCGCTGCCCGACCTGTCCTTCCTCACCTGCGGCGCGGCACCGCTCGGCAGGGACGTGCTGGAGGAGTTCGAGCGCAGGGTGCCGGGCGTGCAGGTCCTCGAGGGGTACGGCCTGACCGAGACCAGCGCGGTCACCACGTTCAACCCGCCGGGCAGGCGCAAGGCCGGCAGCGTCGGGCTCCCGCTGCCCGGCTACACGATCACCATCCGCGACGGCGAGGGCGAGGAGCTGGAGACCGGGGACGTCGGCGAGATCTGCGTCTCGGGCGACGCGCTGATGCTCGGCTACTGGGGCGAGCACGACCCCGACCCCGAGGGCACCGCGCTGATCGGAGGCGAGCTGCGCACCGGCGACATCGGCTGCGTGGACGACGACGGTTACCTCTATGTGGTGGACCGGAAGAAGGACCTGATCATCCGGGGCGGCTTCAACGTGTTCCCCCGCGACGTCGAGGACGCCCTCAACCGCCACCCCGACGTGGTGGTCTCGGGCGTCGTGGGCCGCCCGGAGCCGCGGATCGGCGAGGAGGTCGTGGCGTTCGTCCAGCTCAGGCAGGACGCGACGGTGACGGCCGAGGAGCTGATCGAGTGGGCTCGCGAGCGGGTGGGGCGGGTGAAGTATCCGCGCGAGGTGAGGTTCGTGGACTCGGTGCCGGTGACGAGCGTGCTCAAACTCGACCGCAAGGCGCTGCGGGCCCGGCTCGACTGACCGCCCTGAGCCGGCGATCCGTGGTGAGATCTCACAGCGCGGTCAGGCGCGCTTCCTTTCCGTGATAAGTGTTGACGTGTCTGGAGGTGAACATGAACCAGGAAGATCCGTCGGGCTACCCGTACCAGCCCTACGGCGCCCCCTACGGCGAGCAGCAGCCGCCGCCGCAGTACGGCTACGGTTACGGCTATCCCCCGCCGCGGCGCGACGACGGGCCCAGCGCCAACGCGATCGTCTCCCTGGTGCTCAACCTCCTCGCGCTCCTGTCGTGCTGCAACGTCCTGGGCCTGCCCGGCGCGATCCTGGCCGGCCTGGCGCTCAGCAAGGCCCGCACGGAGCCGCGGACCGCCCGTACGATGCTGATCTGGAGCTGGATCATGTTCGGGCTCGGCTTCGTGCTCGGCCTCGGCCTCTTCCTCTTCCTGGGCCTCGCCGGCTATCTCGAGGACTGACGGCCGCGGCTCTTGGCCCGCCTGAGGACTAATCCGGGCCCGCGGGTTGTTGGAGTCTCGGAGCGGGAGAGCCAGGATCGGGAGACGATGGTCCTGTTGCGCGAGGCCCCGTACGGAACCCCACGGAGAAAAGCCAGTGAGCGATGGACCGCTGATCGTCCAGTCGGACAAGACACTGCTGCTCGAGGTCGACCACGAACGAGCCGACGACTGCCGTAAGGCGATCGCGCCGTTCGCCGAGCTCGAGCGAGCTCCCGAACACGTGCACACCTACCGCGTCACCCCCCTGGCCCTGTGGAACGCCCGCGCCGCCGGACACGACGCCGAGCAGGTCATCGACGCGCTGATCAGTTTCAGCCGCTACCCCGTGCCGCACGCCCTGCTCGTGGACATCGCCGAGACCATGGCCAGGTACGGCCGGCTGCGGCTGGAGAAGGACCCGGTCAACGGCCTGGTCCTGACCTCCACCGACCGGGCGGTGCTGGAGGAGGTGCTGCGCTCCAAGAAGATCCAGCCGATGCTGGGCGAGCGGCTCGGCGCCGACTCCGTCATCGTCCACCCGAGCGACCGCGGCAACGTCAAGCAGGCCCTGCTCAAGCTCGGCTGGCCGGCTGAGGACCTGGCCGGCTACGTGGACGGCGAGCACCACCCGATCGAGCTGCAGCAGGAGGGCTGGTCGCTGCGGCCGTACCAGCAGGAGGCGGCGGACTCGTTCTGGCACGGCGGCTCCGGAGTGGTCGTGCTGCCCTGTGGCGCGGGCAAGACCATCGTCGGCGCGGCCGCCATGGCGCACGCGCAGGCGACCACGCTCATCCTGGTGACGAACACGGTCTCGGCCCACCAGTGGAAGACCGAGCTGATCAAGCGCACCTCGCTGACCGAGGACGAGATCGGCGAATACTCCGGCTCGAAGAAGGAGATCCGCCCGGTCACCATCGCCACGTACCAGGTGATGACCACCAGGCGGAAGGGCGTCTACTCGCACCTGGAGCTGTTCGACGCCCGCGACTGGGGCCTGATCGTCTACGACGAGGTGCACCTGCTGCCCGCGCCGATCTTCCGGATGACCGCCGACCTGCAGGCCCGCAGGCGCGTGGGGCTGACCGCGACGCTGGTGCGCGAGGACGGGCGCGAGGGCGACGTGTTCTCGCTGATCGGCCCCAAGCGCTACGACGCGCCCTGGAAGGAGATGGAGAACCAGGGCTGGATCGCGCCCGCCGACTGCGTGGAGGTGCGGGTCACGCTGACGGACGAGGAGCGGCTGGCGTACGCGATGGCCGAGTCCGAGGAGCGCTACCGCTTCTGCGCCACCACGCCGTCCAAGACCCACGTCACCGAGGCGCTGGTCCGCCGCCACCTGGGCGAGCAGGTGCTGGTCATCGGCCAGTACATCGACCAGCTCGACGAGCTCGGCGAGCACCTCAACGCGCCGGTCATCAAGGGCGAGACCAGGATCAAGGAGCGGGAGCGGCTCTACCAGGCCTTCCGCGACAAGGAGATCCAGGTGCTGGTGGTGTCGAAGGTGGCCAACTTCTCCATCGACCTGCCGGAGGCCGCGATCGCGATCCAGGTGTCGGGCACGTTCGGCTCACGCCAGGAGGAGGCCCAGCGGCTCGGCCGGGTGCTGCGGCCCAAGGCCGACGGCGGGGGCGCCCGGTTCTACACGGTGGTCAGCAGGGACACGGTGGACCAGGAGTTCGCCGCGCACCGGCAGCGGTTCCTGGCCGAGCAGGGGTACGCGTACCAGATCATCGACGCCGACGACGTGCTCGGCGGAGTGTGATGCCCGGCCGCTCGTCGTGAGCGGCCAGGCATGTTCAGCGTGGTGTCACGTCCACGAGACTCCGCGGGCCGAAGACAATCGAACCACCCCCCTCACCTGCGTACTATCACGCCGCCTGCGACATACCCCCATGATCCGACAAACGCACCTGATATGCCCGAATTTTTCGGTATTTCCAGGTTGTTACCGAAGGGAAGCTTCGAGCCGGCGGGGGCGCCCTAACGCGCCATCAGACCGCCGAGGAACAGCACCCCCTCCGCGACGATCCAGGCGGCCACTCCCGCGCCCATGACCCGCCCGAACGTGCGCGGGTCATGCCTGGACCACGGGATGAGCCAGGCGGCCGCCGTGCAGCAGGCGGCGAGCGCGGCGAACAGCCCCGACACGGTGGAGACCGTACCAAGATGCTGCGAGCAGGTCGAAGCGGACTCGCCGCCTTGGCAGAACGCCTCCAGGCCCCAGTCCGCGAAGACGGACAACGCCCAGAGGGCGGCGAGCAGGAAGCTTGCGATCGTGGGAATGATCGGCGAAAAACGCAGCTGAATCCGCGCCATCACCTGTCCTTACCCCTCCCCGAAGACCGCTACTCACCGCCACCCTCGCGCACCGATCAGCAACCCCACACCGCGCTCGGACCCACCGGCACGGCTCGGCGATCACCGGCCCCACCCGTCACCCACCGAAGCGCTCACCCGCCCGGCAACGCCGCCCCGTCCGATCGAGCATCGCTCGCCCGGCTCGCCGCGCTACCGGCCCGGGGAGTCGCTGAGGAGCCGGGCGAGCAGCCGCGCCGATCAACACCCCACCCCTCTCCCCTGCGGAACGCTCGCCCGACTCGCCGCGGTGCCGACCCCCGGGGAGCCGCGCCGACGACGGCGGGAGGGCGCCGCGGCGCGTGGGTGGTCGGTGGGTAAATGCTTTGGAGGCCGCCCGACGTCGCCGCTAGACTGGCCGATTCGCTGCCTTTACCACCATCGTTCCCGACCCAGGGAGGCGCTTTCGCATGCCCGGACACCAGTTGGCCCCCGACATACCCTCTGACGTGCTGTCCTCCGAGCAGGCGCACCTGGCCGGGTCCAGGGCCGCGCTCAAGGCGATGCGCGCCCACGCCCAGTCGCTGTCCGCGGACGCGGCGGGCGACTGGGTGTCGCAGCAGATCCTCCAGTCCCTCCTCGACCAGCGCGTGGCCGCGCTGGCCGACCACCCCGACACCCCGCTGTTCTTCGGCCGCCTCGACCGGATGGCGGGCGACGACCTCCCCGGCACCATCTACGTCGGCCGCCGCCACGTGCACGACGGCGGCAGCAAGCCGCTGGTCATCGACTGGCGCGCGCCGGTGTCCCAGGCGTTCTACCAGGCCAGCCCCGCCAACCCCATGGGAGTCGTACGGAGGCGCCGCTTCGGATACCACGGCGGCGCGCTGACCGCGTTCGAGGACGAGCCGCTGGGCGAGGGCGGCGAGATCGGCCCGTCGAAGATCCTCACCGAGGAGATCGAGCGCCCGCGCACCGGCCCCATGCGTGACATCGTCGCCACCATCCAGCCGGACCAGGACGAGATCGTCCGCTCCACCCTGGCCCAGACGGTGTGCGTCCAGGGTGCCCCCGGCACCGGGAAGACCGCCGTGGGCCTGCACCGGGCCGCCTACCTCCTGTACACCCACCGCGAGCGGCTCGCCAGGGCGGGCGTGATGATCGTCGGCCCGAACCGGGCCTTCCTGTCGTACATCTCCTCGGTGCTCCCCGCGCTCGGCGAGGTCAAGGTCGACCAGACCACGGTGGCCGGGCTGCTCGGCGAGCACGCCGCCGACGAGGACCCGATGGTGTCGGCGGTGAAGGGCGATGCCAGGATGGCGGCGGTGCTCGAACGCGCGCTCTGGCTGCACATCGTCAAGCCCGAGGACGGCGTGGTGTTCTCCAAGGGCGCCTACCGCTACCGGGTGGCGGACTACGAGGTACGCGAGATCGTGGCCTCCTTGCGCGGTACCACGCGATACAACCCGGGCCGGGCGGCGCTCGCGCAGCGGCTGGCCCACATGGTGCTGGTGCGAATGGAGCAGCGCGGCGAATCGCCCGACGACCGGGTGCAGGACGCCGTGGCCAGGTCGAAACCGGTGAAACAGCTCGTCGATACGGTCTGGCCCAAACTAACGCCGGAGCAAGTCCTTTATCGCCTCCTCTCCGACCCGGAATTCCTTGCAAAGGCCGCTAAATCCGATTTGTCGCCTGATGAGCAAGAAATGCTCATCTGGCGGAAGCCGTACCGGAGCTGGAAGTCCGCGAAATGGTCCGCCGCGGACGCCGCGCTCCTGGACGAGCTCCGCGACCTCATGGAGCGCACCCCTTCCCTGGGCCACCTCGTGGTGGACGAGGCCCAGGACCTCTCCGAGATGCAGCTGCGAGCGCTCGGCCGCCGCTGCCGCAACGGCTCGGCCACCGTCCTGGGCGACCTGGCCCAGGGCACGACACCGTGGTCGACCAGCTCGTGGGAGTCGGTGCTCCAGCACCTGGGCCAGCGCGAGGGCGAGGTGACGGAGCTGACGCTCGGCTTCCGCGTGCCGCGGGAGGTCCTCGACTACGCCGCCCGGCTGCTCCCCTCCATCGCCCCCGAGCTGGCCGCGCCGCGGTCGCTGCGCGCCGGCCTCGGCTCACTCGCGGTACGCCCCGGCGGCTCGATCGCCCAGGCCGCCGCGGAGGTCCTCACCAGGGAGGGCTCCATCGGCGTCATTGCCCCGGACGCCCTGGTCGCCGACGTCTCCCGCGCACTGGCCGACTTCCCCCACGCCGTGCTCGGCCCCGACTCGGACGAGGAGCACCGCCTCCTGATCGTGCCCGCGACCCTGGCCAAGGGTCTGGAGTACGACCACGTCATCGTCGTGGAGCCCGCGGACATCGTCGCGGCCGAACCCAGGGGCCTGGCCAGGCTGTACGTGGTGCTGACCCGCGCGGTGACGTCCCTGACGGTCCTGCACGACAAGCCGCTGCCGGCCGAGCTCACGACCTGAACGGCGGGACCCGGCGGCTGATCGTCGGCGGGCGCGGCCGCTTCTAGGATGGCTGAGCAAGGAGCTCTCAACCTAGGAGGATGCCGTGCCAGCACCGCTTCCACATGAACACCTGCCGTCGGTTCCCGCACTCGTGGTCGAGAGCGACGACATCCAGGACGGCGAGCGGCTGAACGACCTCCACGTCTTCAACGACTGGGGCATGAAGGGCGGTAACCAGTCGCCTCGCCTCCGCTGGTCAGGCGCGCCCGCCGAGACCCGCAGCTACGCCGTCACCTGCTACGACCCCGACGCCCCCACGGGCAGCGGCTTCTGGCACTGGGTGCTGTTCGACCTCCCGGCCTCGGTGACGGAGCTGCCGGCGGGCGCGGGCACCGGCCCGGAGTTCAAGGGCCTGCCCGCGGAGGCGGTCCACGCCCGCAACGACTACGGCACCAAGGAGTACGGCGGCGCGGCCCCGCCCCCCGGCACCCCGCACCGCTACGTCTTCACGGTGCATGCTCTGGGGGTCGACAAGCTGGGCGTGGACAGCGACGCCAGCCCGGCGGTGGTGGGCTTCAACATCACCGCCAACACCCTGGCCCGCGGCCACATCGTCCCGACCTACAGCACCTGACCGCGCCCGCCGCCGCACCGCCCTCCAGGGGGCGGTGCGGCGGGCCGGAAAGGCAGCCCAAGCCCGTTGCGGCGGGCCGGAAAGAAGGACGACCCACCCGTCGCGGCGGGCCGGAAAAGGGAGACGCCCCGCCGCGGAGGGCGGGGCGTCCGAGAGACCGAGAGCGCGCCAGGCGTCAGCTCATCGCGGCGCAAGAGTCCGCGAGCTGCGGCAGCAGCTGCTCTACGAGCGGGATTCCCAGCTTGGTGTCGCCGGCCAGCGTCCCCGTGGTCATGCAGAGTGGCGCCCGCACCACGCTCAGGAGCTGGTAGGGAATCTGACTGGCGATGGTCGGGGTGTTGGACACGTACGCATGGGCAGGGACGGCGACGGCGGTCGCGGCGGCCACGCCCAAAATGGCGATGCCGAAAATACGCTTGCAGCGCGAAAGCATCCTCTACTCCTTCGTTGAGGTGTGTGATCACCACCTTTCCTCACTCGGAGTAGCGGATCAATTATGAAACGTAATGGCTGATAAACGAAAACAAGAGCGGCCCGGAAAACCGGGCCGCTCTTGTTATGAACGGCGAAGAAAAGACCTAGAAGTCCATGTCGCCGCCACCCGGCATGGCCGGAGCAGCAGCGTTCTTCTCGGGCTTCTCGGCGATGACGGCCTCGGTGGTGAGGAAGAGCGCCGCGATGGAAGCGGCGTTCTGCAGCGCCGAGCGCGTCACCTTGGCCGGGTCGAGGATGCCCGCCTCGAACATGTTGACGTACTCGCCGGAAGCGGCGTTCAGGCCCTCACCCGGGGTGAGGTTGCGAACGCGC